>NZ_CP019331.1:3225572-3435762 GCF_002163835.1 Polaribacter sp. SA4-10
TTTCACCTTGCATTGTAGATTTCACAACACCACTATCTTTTACTGAATAAAAACCATTATCTTTTATATTGAAAACAACTTTCTTCGTTTTAGCATCAAAAACTTGATTGTCTGACATTATGAAAACCGCTTCACCTGTTTTGATATTGATAACAGATTTGTCTTCTATTGAAAACAATTCAGTTTTAGAAACTAAGTCCCTAACAGTATTATTACTTATATTATAAATAAGTTCTTTAGATTCTGTTTTACGCATGTTTTGACCAAAAGCATCTTTTGTATTTTCTGTAAACATACCTAGTTGCGCCATAAAAATAACAATAGCTAAACCGTTTACAAATCCTAGCATTACAGGGTGTGGAATTAAACGCACAAATTTCCCTAGTTTAAAGAGACCGGCTAAAACTTGTATTATTCCCATTAAAACGACAGCTGCTAGCAAATAAAAATAGCCCATATTTTCTACAGGGTTATCAAATAAAAGGCCTTTGGCATGTCCTTCTTGAATCATATGAACAAAAATAACAGCTACTGCCCCTGCAGCTCCAGAAATAAGACCTGGTCTACCACCAAATATTGCTGAAATAATACCAATAACAAAAGCTCCAAAAAGCGCTACTATAGGACTAATTTGTGCTACGAAAGCAAAAGCTACAACTTCAGGTATCATTGCTAATGATACAGTAATGCCGGCTAAAATGTCATTTCTAACATTTTTTTTCTGTTTTCTGAAGAATTCTGTCATGATTATACTTTTTTAGAAGGCGGCAAAGGTAATGGTAATTTTTAGAAAACTACATTTCTTTATAAGTATCGTATACTAATTTTATATTTCCGTAAGTATTTTTTAAAGCCTTATGTATTTCTATATCAGATTTAAAAACTACTTCTGTAATTTCTTCTTCAATTTGTGGGACTAATTCTTTAGAATAATCAGAACTCATTAAAAACCAATGGGTCTCTTTTAGTTTAATTCCGTTTCGATAATAAACGTGATACGTGGTAAGTAATGGTTGTATAATTTTTAAATTATAAATACCACACTCTTCTTCTACTTCTCTTATAGCTGTAGTTTCTATGCTTTCACCTTTTTCTATTATTCCTTTCGGTAAATCCCATTTGTTACTTCTAAATATAAATAGAACTTCTTTTTTAGGGTTTAAAACGAGGCCTCCAGCAGCTGAAACAATCTTGAATTTCTTAATAAATAATGCCCAATCGTTCTCTAAATCGTTTGCGTGTAAGTAGATTCCCTTAATGTTTTCATCTTGCAATTTGTAGATGAGTTCATCTACTATAATGTTCTTAATAATGTAAGTTGGAAAAATATTTTCTTTTTTTAAAGAAGAAGTGACGATTATAGGTTTATCATTTACAAAAACTTTATACATTTGTGACATGATTTTAAACAAAGATACATCAAAAAAAACGGCAGAGCTTTTGTTGCAAATAAAAGCAATTAAGTTGAGCCCTAATGAGCCTTTTAATTGGGCTTCGGGTTGGAAATCGCCTATTTACTGTGATAATAGAATTACATTATCTTATCCAGCTGTACGTGTTTTTTTAAAGGAAGAAATGGCTAAAATTGTAGAGCTACAATATGGTAAACCAGATGTTATTGCTGGTGTAGCGACGGGAGCTATTGCTATAGGTGTTTTAGTTGCTCAAGTATTGGGCGTTCCTTTTATTTATGTAAGACCAGAACCAAAAAAGCATGGTAGAAAAAATCAAATTGAAGGTTATTTAGAAAGCGGACAAAATGTTGTTGTAATTGAAGATTTAATAAGTACAGGTAATAGTAGTTTAAATGCTGTTGAAGCTTTAAAAGAAGCTGGAGCTATTGTAAAAGGTATGGTGGCTATTTTCTCTTACGGATTTGATGTTGCAGATAAAAACTTTGCAGAAAAGAATGTAAGTTTAACAACTTTAAGTAATTATGATCATTTATTAGAACAAGCATTAGATAGTGATTATGTTTCTGAAAAAGAGTTGCTTACTTTGAAAGAGTGGAGGAGTCAACCAAGTGAATGGAGGCAATAAATAATAATATATGAATATAGCAGGAAATATAGAAGTAGTAGAAAAATCAGCAAAAGAGTTATTTGCATTTTTTTCAGAATTAAATAATTTTGAAAAATTAATGCCTGAAGATATTAAGAAATTTGAAGTTGAAGGAGATTCTTTTATTTTTGGTCTACCAGGAATGCCAGAAATTAGATTGGTATTAAAAGAAAAAACTGAGTTTTCTAATATTACTTTAGGAGCAGCAAGTAGCAAATTACCATTTACATTGGCGGCAAATATAACTGAGATTTCGGAGAATAAAAGTGAGGTTCAACTTCAATTTGAGGGAGATTTTAATCCAATGATGACAATGATGATTAAAAAGCCATTAACTAAGTTTGTAGATACCTTGTCAGAAAATATAGGGAAACTTTAAATAAAAGTTATTTCTTTTATTCCAAATTCTTTAATGGTCTCATCTTCTAGTTGAATTTGAAGTTTTCCATCTTTAGAAATTCCTGTAATAATTCCCATAAATAAAACATCTTCACTATTTTTAAATATAGTTGGGATGTTTATTTTGTACAATACATTTAGATAGCTTTTTTCTAAATCGGCAAAATTGTTATCATCAAGTAATTTTACTTTTTCTTTTATTTTTTCTACTATTTGTTTTAATAGAATATCTAGATCGTAATTTTTTCCAGTTAAATTTTTTAGAGATGTAACATTTTTTAAAAAATCAGGAAAAACTTGTTGATTTGTATTTAAACCAATTCCAATAATTGAAGATTTTATTTTACTGCCTTTAATGCTATTTTCTATTAAAACACCACATATTTTTTTATTTGCTGACAGAATGTCGTTAGGCCATTTAATAGTTGTTCTTGGAATGTTTAAATCTAAAAGAGATTCATAAATGGCTAAGCTAACAGCAAAGTTTAAATATTTTTTTTTCTGAATTTGTAAGTCAGAAAATGTTATAAATACACTGAATGTTAGGTTTTTAAATGGTTTAGAAATCCATTTGTTTACTTGTTGTCCTCTGCCGTTAGTTTGATTGTTGGTGACAGCAACTGTGAAGTTTTTTAAAGCAGCATCTTGTGCCAATTCTTTTAAAAAAGAATTAGTAGAATTAATGGCATTAAGTTTGATTATTTTCAAGTGTTAAATAAAGTATAAAGTAGTTCAATATTACACAAAATACTCGCAAAAAAACAATAACTTTGCGATAAATTAGAAAAAAAATTAATGGCTAAAAAAACGGTAAGTACAGATGAGTTAATCTCTGTAATAATTAAAGGAATTGATGAAGTTAAGGGAGAAAATATTCAATTATTAGACTTACGAGATATAGAGAATACTGTTTGTGATTATTTTATAATCTGCTCAGGTAACTCGAATACACAAGTTAATGCAATTTCTGGTTCCGTACAAAAGGTAGTTAGTAAAGAACTTAAAGACAAACCTTGGCATATTGAAGGACAAGGAAATTCTGAATGGGTTTTAATGGATTACGTGAATGTTGTTGTTCATATATTTCAAAAAAATGTTAGAGAATTTTATGATATAGAAAGTCTTTGGGGTGATGCAGTGATTACGGAAATAAACCCAGTATAAACATTTTTATTTTAAAGAAATGAGTGATTCAAAAAAAGATAGTAATTCTAATATGCCTAAATTTAAATTCAGTGCATATTGGATTTATGGAGCAATATTTTTAGTGTTAATAGCTGTACAGTTTTTTAATAGCGGAGATTTAGCAACAAAAAGCATTTCTAAAAATGAGTTTAATGAAATATTAAAAGAAAATGATATTTCTAAAATTGTTGTTGTAAACAATAATATAGCTCAGATTTTTATAAAAGATGAATCTTTAAACAAAGACAAATACAAGAAGGTTAAAACTTCAGCTTTTTACAGAAAAGGCTCTTCTTTATATGAATATAATTTTGGGGATTTACAAAATTTCGAAAATAACATAGAAAGAGTAAGACAAGAAAAAGCATTAGATTTTGATTTAAAAAATGACGAAAGAACAAGTATGTTTGAAACAATACTAGGTTTCTTGCCTTTTATTATTTTAATTGCAGTTTGGTTGTTTTTTATGAAAAGAATGTCTGGTGGCGGAAGTGGCGCTGGTGGAGGAGGTCAAATCTTTAATATTGGAAAATCTAAAGCTAAACTTTTTGATAAAGATACTAAAGTAAAAACTACTTTTGAAAATGTTGCAGGTTTAGAAGGAGCTAAAGAAGAAGTGCAAGAAATTGTAGATTTCTTAAAAAATCCAGAAAAATATACCTCTTTAGGTGGTAAGATTCCTAAAGGAGCATTACTAGTAGGGCCTCCAGGTACAGGGAAAACATTATTAGCCAAAGCTGTTGCAGGTGAGGCAGATGTTCCGTTTTTCTCTTTATCAGGATCAGATTTTGTAGAAATGTTTGTAGGAGTAGGAGCATCTAGAGTTCGAGATTTATTTAAACAAGCAGCTCAAAAATCACCTTCTATTATTTTTATTGATGAGATTGATGCCATTGGTAGAGCTCGTGGTAAAAATAGTATGACTGGTGGTAATGATGAAAGAGAAAACACTTTAAATCAATTGCTTACAGAAATGGATGGTTTTGGTACTGATGTAAATGTTATTGTCTTAGCAGCAACAAATAGAGCAGATGTTTTAGATAGTGCTTTAATGCGTGCTGGACGTTTTGATCGTCAGATTTATGTAGACTTACCTAACATTAATGAAAGGAAAGAAATTTTTGAGGTTCATATTAAGCCTTTAAAGTTAGCAGATGATGTTAATATTGGCTTTTTAGCACAACAAACACCTGGTTTTTCTGGTGCAGATATTGCAAATATGTGTAATGAGGCAGCATTAATTGCAGCAAGACATAATAAAAAAGCAATTTATCATCAAGACTTTTTAGATGCTGTAGATAGAATTGTAGGAGGTTTAGAAAAGAAAAACAAAGTAATCACTCCAAAAGAAAAGAAAACAATTGCTTTTCATGAAGCAGGTCATGCAACAGTAAGTTGGATGTTAGAACATGCAGCTCCTTTAGTAAAAGTAACTATTGTTCCAAGAGGGCAGTCTTTAGGCGCAGCTTGGTATTTGCCAGCAGAAAGGATGATTGTGCAAACTGAACAAATGCTTGATGAAATGTGTGCTACTTTAGGAGGTAGAGCAGCAGAGAAAATTATTTTCAATAAAATTTCAACAGGCGCTTTAAGCGATTTAGAAAAAGTAACCAAACAAGCTAGAGCAATGGTTACAGTATATGGTTTAAATGAAAAAGTTGGTAATATAACGTATTATGATTCTTCTGGAAATGATGGTTTTGTAAAGCCTTATAGTGAAGATACGGCTAAAACTATTGATGAAGAAATCTCTAAAATGATAGAGGCTCAGTATATAAGAGCAATAGAATTATTATCTGAAAATAAAGATAAATTAACTATTTTAGCTGAGTTATTATTAGAGAAAGAAGTTATCTTTAAAGACGATTTACTAAAAATATTTGGAGAAAGACCTTTTGAAGACGAAGTAGTAGCTATAAAAGTTGAAAATAAAATTGAAGAAGAAGTTAATATTCCTCCTGTAGAAAACAAAACGGAAGAAGAACAAGTTAATATTCCCCCAGTAGAAAACAAAACTGAAGAATAGCTAAATAACTTTAATTGAAAAATGAATTTCTTTAAGAAGCTATTTAATGGCTCTTCAAAAGAGGAGGAGGAGGTCAAAAAACAAGAAGTAGAATTATCTTTAGATGATTCGTTTGTGCATAATTTCCTTGAAAAAGGAGGGAAGTTTTTATACTGTGTAAAAAAGGAAGAGATTACTTCTAATCTTAAAAAGATTTTTTTAGAAAATAATTGGAATCAAATAATCTTGCTGAATAATGAACTTTCTTCATTTGTAAACAAGAAAGAAATTTCAATTTCAGAAAAAGTTAACTCAGAGCTCCCTGTTTTTACAAGTTGTGAACATTTAATTGCAGACAATGGAGATGTTTTATTTTCATCAAATCAATTAAAAAGCAGAAAACTGTCTGAGTTGTCAGAAAACTTTATTGTTTACGCAACTACAAGTCAATTAGTTAAGAATACTGGTCAAGGTTTAACAGGAATAAAGGTAAATTGTAAGAAAAACCTTCCAACAAATATATCCGCAATTAAAAATTATAATATCAATAAAAACGATGATAATTTTCTAAACTACGGTAACAGTAACTCAAAAAACTTATATTTGCTTCTGTTTGAAGATTTATAATATGAGCAACTTTTTGAGAAGGATTTTTTCTGGAATTATTTACGTTTTAATATTTATTTCTGCGATTCTTTTTTCTAAAGAATCGTATGTTGTACTCATATCGTTATTTGGTTTTATAGGTATTTGGGAATTTTCAAAAATGATTAAATTTAAAAACATTATTCCTTATTTGTTTTTTGGTTTAACTTTGTTTTTAATGCTGAAAAGACCAGATAATTATGGAGTAACTGTAATTTTAATAATTACAATTTTATCATCAGTTTACCTTATTTATCAGTTATACAGTAAAAAAGAAATCATTTTTTTAAATGATAGATCAAAATTAGGTCTTACGATTAGATATTTTATTTTTTCTATGTGTTTCTTAGTTTTATTGCCTTTTTATAAGGGTATTTATAACCCATATTTAGTAATTTCTATTTTAGTTTTAATTTGGGTTAATGATAGTTTTGCATTTTTAGTGGGTAAAAACTTTGGTAAGAGAAAATTATTTGAATCGGTTTCACCAAAAAAAACAATTGAAGGTTTTATAGGGGGATTAGTTTTTGCTATTATAGCATCATTTATTATTAGTAAATATAATAATGACTTTAGTATTCTAAATTGGTGTATTATAGCTATTATTGTTTGTGTTATTGGAACTATTGGAGACTTGGTAGAGTCTAAGTTTAAAAGGCAAGCTAAAGTAAAAGATAGTGGAACTATAATGCCAGGTCATGGAGGAGTTTTAGATAGGTTAGATAGCTTATTATTTGCGGCACCATTTGTATATTTGTATATTAACTTTATTATTTAAATATGATTCGTTTCCATAAAGAAGGGTATAAGATTATTATTATTGCTTTTGCATTGTCAATTGCAGGTATTTTATTAGCAGAAAAGTTAATAGAAATTAATTGGCTGTTAAAAGCTATTCAAGTTTTAATAATTGGTTTTCTAATTATAATTCTTCAGTTTTTTAGAAACCCAAAAAGAAACACTCCTTTAAGTGATACTACTATTATTGCTCCAGTAGATGGTAAAGTTGTAGTAATTGAAGAGGTTGAAGAACCAGAGTTTTTTAAAGACAAAAGATTACAAGTATCTATATTTATGTCTCCAATAAATGTGCATGTAACAAGATATGCAATGAGTGGAGTAGTAAAATATAGTAAATACCACCCAGGTAAATATTTGGTTGCATGGCACCCAAAAGCATCTACAGAAAATGAAAGAACATCTGTGGTTATTAATAATGCTACTTTTGGAGATGTTTTGTACAGACAAATTGCAGGTGCTTTAGCTAAGAGAATTGTAAATTATGCAAAAGAAGGCAATACTGTTGTTCAAGGAACTGATGCCGGATTTATTAAATTTGGATCAAGGGTCGATTTGTATTTACCAATTGGTACAAAATTAAATGTTAAATTGGGTGATAAAGTAAAGGGTGGCGTTCAAGTTGTTGCAGAAAAATAAACGTATGAATACTGATTTAGACATAGAGTTTAAGGAGGCTTTCAATAAAATATCTAAACTTAAAAAAGGTGTAGCACCAGATATAATGCTACTGTTTTATGCTTATTATAAGCAAGCAAATTTTGGTAATAAGTTTTCTTTTAATAGTGGTCTAAATGTAAGAAGTGCATTTAAATTTAATGCTTGGATGCAATTAAATGGGATGTCTGCTGAGGAAGCAAAAAAAGAATATATCAAGTTAGCAAACACAATTTTATAAATAAAAAAGTAATACCATGAAAAAAACGCTTATTTTATCTTTCTTAATAGTTTTAGTATCTAGTTTCTCGGCATGTAAATCAGAAGTAAAAAAGGATAGTGAAAACAAGGTTTCTAAAGAAGTCAAAAAATCTCAGGCTGCTTTTTCATTAAAGTCAGCTACTAATGATATTAAATTTTTAGCTTATAAAACTACAGAGAAAGTTGCTGTAGGAGGTCAATTTAAAAAAATAGACATCGTTTCTGGAGGGGAAGGAAACTCGATTAAGGATGCTATTAATAACACAGTGTTTTCAATTCCTGTAAGTAGTCTTTTTACGAAAGACACCAGCAGAGATTATAAAATTAAAAAGTTTTTTTTCGGAGTTATGGACAATACTAAATTATTGTCTGGTAATTTAATCATAGAAAATGACTCTATTGGTTATTCGAATATTAAAATGAATGGAATAACAGAGAAATTACCCTTTACTTATTCAATTGTAGGCAATGTGTTTTCTATGAAAGCTACTTTAGATATTAATAAATGGAATGCAAATAAAGCATTACTATCTCTTAATAAGGTTTGTTATGATTTGCATAAAGGAGCAGATGGGGTTTCAAAAACGTGGAGTGATGTTGCAATAAATATAGTTTCTACTTTCTAATAAGTATTTTAGTTTAGTTCTAATTAATGTTAAGTATACAGAAGTAATTTACCAATAAATATTTTTTCATTCTTATTCTCTATTTATTTTGATCCTAATAATAGTATAAATTTATTTAGTTTAATAAAATATATAGTCTTAAAAAAAAAGCGAACATTTAGTTCGCTTTTTTTTTGCTCTCTCTCTCTCTCTCTCTCTCTCTATTTTTCTCTCACGGTTTTCTGTGATAAAACTCACTGTTTTCAGTGAGCTGAAAATTTCACTGTTTTCAGTGATTGACAAGTACTTCTTTATAATGTAACTTTACTATATAATAAAAACACAATATTCCCTTAATATTTTAATTATGAAAAAGCAACTTTTTTTAACTTTGATTTTACTTATTAACTTTACAGTTGAATGTCAAGAATACGCAATGAATACAATTAGATTAGATAGAACTCTAGAACATGAGAGTGCTCCTATAAAACTAATTCCTCTTGTAGAGAACAAAACATATACATATAAATCTCATGGAGATGACGTTTTGGTTATTTTCAATAATGAGAACCATACAGAATATTATAATAATAAAGAGCATTATATAAAATCCAAAATTTCATGGGTTTCTATCGATGAATGTTATATGACAATAAAAGAATCTAATCTACCAAATTTCCCTTTTAACGAAGGAACAAGACTACATATGAAAATTACGAAAGTAAAAAGAGGGTATATTTTTTATGAGTCTACTCTTGGTGGTAAAACTTGGACAGGTAAAATGAAAGAGTATAAATAAATTAGTTGTTAAATATAACTTTTAACGCTTTTTGTAATGAAGAAAACTGAATGTTAAATTCAGTTTTCTTTATTTTATCTGATGAAATCCTGCTACCTTGTAAAAGAATTACAGCCATTTCACCAAAAATTAATTTCAATAAAAAAGAGGGAACTCCTATAGGTAAAAAAGGACGTTTTATACTTTTTGCTAAAAGTTTAGAAAATGATTTACTTGTATGGTGTTCTGGTGCAACAGCATTATAAATACCTTCTAAATTAGTGTCTATAGCGTTTATGTACATGTTACATAGATCATCAATATGAATCCATGGAATATATTGTTTTCCAGAACCTAATGGAGAAATAATTGGTGTTTTCATTTTCTCTAAAGCACCTCCTTTTTTAGATAATACAATTCCGGTTCTTAAAATAGTTACTGGAATTCCACCATTTTTAAATTGAAGCGCTGCATTTTCCCATTTTTCACATACACTTCCTAAGAAATCAGTGGATGCACTATCTTCTTCCTTAAAAATTTTATCTGAAGTTACACCACCATAAAAACCAGTAGCAGAAGTAGAAATAAACTTTTTTAATGGAACTTTAAACTCTTTTACTTTTGATAAAAGTAAATCTGTAGATTTAACTCTACTTTCAATAATTTCTTTTTTCCTTTTACTAGTCCAGCGCTTATCAGCAATTCCTGCACCAGCTAAATGAATTATAAAATCTATATTTTTAAATGCTTTTTCGTCAATATAACTTTTAGAAATATCCCATTTAAACTCATTTTTATTCTGTGGACTTCTACTTAAAATTACAACTTCATGATTTTTATTTACTAATAACTCAGTAAGTCTTTTACCAACTAAACCAGTTCCTCCTGTAATTAATATTTTTGACATGTTGCAAATATAATTATTTTTTTGTTTAATCTTTTTTATTTTTAATAAAACAAATTTATATCTACATATAATAAACTAATGTTAATTCTCTTTATTAGGTTTCTTAAAAGCGTATTTTTATCATGATGAAAAACACAACGAAAAGAAAAGGATTTGTCTTTAAGACTTATGAGACAGAACAAGAATCTCCTTTCGAAAAATTATTTGAAATCTTCAAGGAATTGATTACTCATACTTCTGGAGATTTTGATGAAGCTATAGATTGGCTGCATTCTTTAGATAAAGAATATCAATTAACGGATGAAAACTATACGATTGATGATTTTATTGAGGATTTAAAAAAGAAAGGATACATTAAAGAAGAAATAAAAGGAGATGGACTGGGTGAAACTAAAATTACATCAAAGACAGAACGAGCAATCCGTCAGCAAGCGTTAAATCATATTTTCGGAAAAATAAAAAGGAGTGGTGCAGGAAATCATAAAAGTAAATCTTCTGGCATTGGAGATGAACACACAGGAGATTTTAGAAATTACCAATTTGGTGATGCTCTAGATAAAGTTTCAATGACGGAAAGCATTAGAAATGCACAAATTAATAACGGAATAGAAAACTTCAATTTAACAGAGAATGATTTAGTTGTTGAAGAAACGCTGCATAAAAGTCAAATGAGTACCGTGTTAATGATTGATATTAGTCATTCTATGATTTTATATGGAGAAGATAGAATTACACCAGCCAAAAAAGTTGCAATGGCTTTAGCTGAACTAATTACAACTCGTTATCCAAAAGATACCTTAGATATTATTGTTTTTGGAAACGATGCTTGGTCTATCAAAATTAAAGATTTACCTTATTTACAGGTTGGGCCTTATCATACAAATACGGTTGCTGGTTTACAGTTAGCAATGGATTTATTGCGAAGAAAAAGAAATACTAATAAACAGATATTTATGATTACTGATGGAAAACCAAGTTGTTTGCGTTTACCAGATGGACAATATTATAAAAACAGTAATGGTTTAGACAAACACATTGTAGATAAATGTTATGCAATGGCACAGCAAGCAAGAAAATCACACATTCCAATAACTACTTTTATGATAGCTCAAGATCCTTATTTAATGCAATTTGTTAAGGCATTTACAAAAGCAAACCAAGGAAAAGCATTTTATACAGGTTTAAAAGGATTGGGAGAAATGATTTTTGAAGACTACGAAACAAACAGAAAAAAAAGAATTAAAGGTTAAAAATAAAGAACAAAGTTGCAAAGAAAAATAGTTGCAATGTTTGTTTCTGAAAAAATAATATATGAGCATACGTACTATAAAAACATTAGGAGAATTAAAGAAGTCAGGATATCAATCCAAATCTATTAAAGATGAGTTAAGAGAAAACCTCATTAGTAAAATGATGAGTAAAGAAACTGTTTTTAAAGGAATTCATGGATATGAAAATACAGTTATTCCAGAGTTAGAACGCGCAATTTTGAGTAAGCATAATATTAACTTATTAGGTTTAAGAGGGCAAGCAAAAACACGTTTAGCACGGTTAATGGTAAATTTATTGGATGAATATATTCCTGTAGTTGAAGGTTCTGAAATTAATGATGATCCTCTAAAACCTATTTCAAGATTTGCTATTGAATTGATAAAAGAAAAAGGAGATAAAACCCCAATTTATTGGTTGCATAGAAATGACCGTTTTGCAGAAAAATTGGCAACGCCAGATGTTACTGTCGCAGATATTATTGGTGATGTAGACCCAATAAAAGCCGCAAACTTAAAATTATCTTATGCAGATGATAGGGTGATTCATTACGGAATGATTCCAAGAGCAAACAGATGCATTTTTGTAATTAACGAATTGCCAGATTTACAAGCTAGAATTCAAGTTGCTTTGTTTAATATTTTGCAAGAAGGAGATATTCAAATTCGTGGATTTAAATTACGTTTACCTTTAGATATGCAATTTGTATTTACAGCAAATCCAGAAGATTATACGAATAGAGGAAGTATTGTAACGCCTTTAAAAGATAGAATTGGCTCTCAAATTTTAACGCATTATCCAGAAGATATAGAAACGGCTAAAATAATTACACAACAAGAAGCGAATAAAGCAAGCTCACAAAAAGAGTTTATACAAGTGCCAGAATTAGCAAAAGATTTGTTGGAGCAAATTGTATTTGAAGCTAGAGAAAGTGAGTATATAGATGCCAAAAGTGGTGTAAGTGCGCGTTTGAGTATTACTGCTTTTGAAAACTTATTAAGTACAGCAGAAAGAAGAGCTTTGCTTTCTGGTGAAGAGAAAACAATGATTCGTTTAAGTGATTTTGATGGAATTATTCCTGCCATTACAGGAAAAGTAGAATTAGTGTATGAAGGTGAACAAGAAGGAGCGCAAGTAGTTGCAGAAAATTTGATTACAAATGCAATAAAAACTTTATTTACAACCTATTTTCCTGAAATAAAAAAAATAGAAAAGCAAGATGCAGAAACTCCTTACGATGATATTATTTCTTGGTTTTTTAATACAGATGAAGACTTTGAATTGTTAAATGATTTTACCGAAAAACAATATAAAAATGAATTAGACAAAGTAACTCCTTTAAATGATTTCTTAAATAAATTCCAACCGAATCTAAATGAATCTGATATTTATTTTATGAAAGAGTTTATATTATGGGGGTTAGTAGAATTTAAAAAATTAAGCAAATATAGATTTGCAGAAGGCACACAATTTAAAGATCCTTATGGGAACTTTATGAGTGGACTATAATTGATTACCAATTACCACGAGATTTAATATTTGCAGCACATAACCGAATTATTTCTATAATTCGGTTATTTTTTGTGGTTTCTCTTTTTGCTTGGTTCAACCAATACAGGTAACTCTTTCTGTAACTAGGTGCAAAGTTATTGTAGTTTTCTAATGCAGTTTTATTTTTATTCAATTCTGCTTGTAAATCTGCAGGAATTATACCTTTTTCAACAGCATCTAAAGCAGTCCAAGATCCATTTTGTTTGCCAATTTCAATAATTTCTAAACCTTTGTAATGCATTAAATTAGCTTCTATTAACTCTTTAATATGCTTTTTATTTAATGCACTCCAAACACTTTTTGGATTTCTAGAACAGAAATATTGTCTACGTTTTCCGTTTCCTAAACTTTTAACGGTAGCATCTATCCAACCAAAACACAGTGCAACTTTTACAGCTTCTTCCCATCGCATAGATTCTTCTTCATTCTCAACTTTGTAAAAAATTAAATAAATTCCAATAGAAATATCGTAATTTTCTGAAAGCCAATTACGCCATTCACTATCATTTTTAAAATAGAGTTCTGTTTTTTCTAACACTTATCTCATAATTTTATTGGGGAAAACAACAACACTTTCATGTCCGTTTTCATCAACTGAAGCAACACCAAAAAAGAAATTATCAATTACAATTCCTTTTAAAGTAAATTCAGTTGATTCTACATATCTGCTATGATCCCAAGTAGGAGAAGTAGTGTCTCTCCAATAAATTTTGTACCCTTTTGCACTTTCAACTTTATTCCATTTTAATTTTACGGAAGCTTGTACAATTCCTCCAATAGAAACTTCTGTAGGACTTGGCGGAGCAGAAGCTAAACCTGCCATCGTTATTGAGTTTACAGCAGTTAATTTTTTAGCATACTCAAAATTTACATTTTCAAAAGTATCACCATATTTTATACCGTTTTCTATTCTAATATCTTGATGCTGTTGTGTGTAATTCTCATGCGCTTCCATAATTCTAATTCCGGGGAATCCTAAATCATTAAAAGGTCTGTGATGTCCTCCACGTCCAAACCTATCTAATCTGTAAATCATCATTGGGTTCATTTCTGGCATATAAGTTTTAGTCATTTTATGAGTATATCTTGCTAATTGGCGTGAAATTCCATCAACTTCACCACCATAAAAACGACGCATTTTTCTTTGTCTTTCGGTTTCATTTGCAGGAACTGGTTCAGAAAAAATTCTAAATGCACGATTGTCTATAACACCATCAACACCTGTTATATTTCCAATCATATCATTATTTAAAATTCCAATAATTTCCCAACCTTTATCTTTTGCATATTTTGCCAATCCTGCTCCACCAAAAAGACCTTGTTCTTCTCCAGATAAACCAACATAAACAATACTGCTTTCAAATTTGTATTTACTTAAAACTCTTGCAGCTTCAATAGTTCCTGCCATTCCTGAGGCATTATCATTTGCACCTGGAGCATCCGTTGTAAAATCCATCGTATCACTTGCTCTAGAGTCAATATCACCACTCATAATAATATATCTGTTTGGGTATTTTGTGCCTTTTTGTATCGCAACTACGTTTACAACCCAAGCATCATGAGGTACTCTTTTACCCATTTCTGTGGTGACTAAATCTTTTTGATAAAAGACATCGATACAATCACTACAGCTTGTAGAAATGTTTTCAAATTCAGATTTTATCCAACGTCTTGCAGCACCAATTCCACGCGTAGTAGAAAGGGTGTCAGAAAAGGTATTTCTTGTGCCAAATTCAGTCAGTGTTTTTATGTCAGATTTAATTCGATCTGAAGAAACAGCGTTGATAATATCATAAATTTTTGCATCTGTTTGTGCAGACATCGATATTGAAATAAATAAGAATAGTAATGTGATTTTTTTCATCGGTAGAAATTAGAATTTAAAAATACAAAAAACCTCTTTATAAATTTATAAAGAGGTGTTAAAAAGTGCAAGAACAAATTATTTTACGGAAGCGATCCAATTATTAATTTTGTTTTCTAATAAAGCTAAGGGAATACAACCTGTTTCTAAAACTTGATTATGAAATTCTCTAATATCAAATTTCTCACCTAAGTGTTTTTTAGATTTTGCACGTAGTTCTCTAATTTTTAACTGACCAATTTTATAGGATAATGCTTGCCCAGGATTCGCCATATAACGTTCAATTTCAGAAATAATACTTGCTTCTCCTTCAGCTTCATTCTCTAAAGAATATTGAATTGCTTTTTCTCTGCTCCAACCTTTTGCATGTATTCCTGTGTCCACCACTAATCTAATTGCTCTGTGCATTTCCATTCCTAGCATTCCAAAATACTGATATGGATCTGTATACAAACCTAACTCTTTACCCAAATTTTCTGTATATAAAGCCCAACCTTCACCATACGCACTATACCATAATGTTTTTCTGAAATCTGGTAAAACTTTACTCTCTTGTGTTAATGAAATCTGATAATGGTGTCCTGGAATTGCTTCATGTAAAAACAAAGCTTCATCAGAAAATACATTGTATTTTGTAGCATCAGGAATTGGGGTGTAAAAAACACCCGGTCTTGTACCGTCTAAAGAACCAGGATTGTATTCTGCACTTGCAGAAGCTTCTCTAAATTTTTCGGTTTGCTTAACTACAAATGGTGTTTTAGGTTTATTTCCAAATAATTTTTCTAATTGCGGTTTCATTTTTTCATGAATTGCATTAAAATTAGCTAAAATTTCTTTCGGAGTTTTATAAGGCATTAACTCTTTATTTTCTCTAACAAAATTGAAAAAATCTTTTAAACTTCCTTTAAAACCAACTTCTGTTTTTACTTTTTCCATTTCGGATAAAATTCTTTCAACTTCGCTTAAACCAAGTGTATGAATTTCATCTGCCGTCATATTCGTTGTTGTGTAGTTTTTAATAGCGTGCTGGTAATATGCTTTTCCTTGTGGAACAGCAGTAATTCCGCTTTCTAATAAACCTGCGTTTAAATAATCTGACTTTAAAAATAAATGTAATTCTTTAAAAGACGGAACTAATTTATCATTTAATATAGCTGTATAATTAGCAGTTAATTTGTTTTTTTCTTCGGAAGAAAAACTGTCTGGAAAATTGTTAATAGGAGAATAAAATAAATGCGTAGAGAAATCTAATATTCCTTCTGAAGATTGATGCACTGTTGCAAGTGTTTTAAACTGCGGAATTATTTTTTTTGTTAACGATTTTGGTAACACATAACCTTCTTTAATACCTTGTTGCATTCGTTTTTTAGCAAACTGTAACCAAACATTGTATTTGTCTAATCTACTTAACCAATTTTCGTAATCTTTAACCGTTTTAAAGGGTTGTGCGCTACTACCACTTGCCAATTGTCCTATAGTTAAATTTATAGTCCACATTTGATTTATAGGTAATAATACATCATTTTTAAAACTATTTTGAGCCAACGCCATTTCGCAATCCCAATCCAAAACAGCTTTACTCATTTGCTGGCCCTCTGTTAAAGAATTGTCTTTAAAATTTGTTAATTTGGCTTTATAAACGGTGTAAAAGTCTTTTGTTTTTTGTTGATATTCATCAGACAATGTATTTGGGAATTGGTCGTTAAAACGATTGTCTCCTGCAAAAGTTGCGCTTATTGGGTTTAACTTTAACTTCCCTTTATTATACTCTTTTAATAACTGATTAAACGCTGAGTTTTCTGAAATTATTTTTGCTTCTTTAGGTGTTTCTTGTTTACAAGAAGTAAGTAGTAACAAAAATGCAAAAATAGATAGCATTCCTTTTTTCATAGTAAGTTGTATTTTTAATGTGAATAAATTTGTTTAATTTTTACTGTATTATAATACCAAAATGGAATTTCAATTACTTCTTCGTTTTCTAAAGATTTTGCTCTAAGATACAGCCTTTTTAAAAACAAAAAAACCACTTCAATAAAATTGAAATGGTTTTTAGAATTGAATTTTAATGAAAAAGTTATTCGGTATCTAATTTTTTAGTTTGTTTAAAACCAATTAATAAAGCTCCACCAGCACATAAAAAGATAGAAGCTGCATAGAAAACACCTGAATCAATATAATTATCAGGTCTAGTTTCCCATGAACCATTATGTGCAAAATTATAACTTAATAATGTACCTAATAGAATTCCAACTCCAATTCCTACAGCTAATAACCCTAAGTTTAAAACTAAAACTTTCCAAAACGGTGCTGTTTTTCGTTTTTCTCCAGACATAAATATTGTTGCATCTGCTCCTTTTTCTATTAAAGCCAAACGCTCTTTGTTTCTTGTTGAATAAAATAAATAAAAGATTCCGAAAATTACTGCGAACAAGAACATAAATACTATTGCTACTTCCATACTATTGTTTTTTAAATGTTTAATTTTATTGTGTTTGTAGCTTTGACGATTGATTTTAAGAAAAGGTTACAAAAAAAACATAAAAAATATTTTTTCAAAAATGTGTAACCTTTATTTAAAATATACAGTCATATAAAAAAATGACTAACAAAGACCATCTAATTATACAAAAAGTATTGCAAGGCAACACAAATGCCTTTGCAGAACTAGTAACTGCCTATAAAGATTTGGTGTTTACATTGGCATTGAAAATGGTTAAGAATAGGAAAGAAGCAGAAGAAGTAAGTCAAGATACATTTATAAAGGCATTTAAAAATTTATCTAAGTTTAAAGGCGATTCTAAATTTTCTACTTGGTTGTATAAAATCACCTATCACAATTGTTTAGATAGGTTTAAAAAGAACGAAAAAGAATACAGAACAAGTTCTATAGAAACATTAGCCTCTTTTAATGTAAGCTCTTCTGATGATGTTTTAAAATCAATGGAAAGGGAAGAAAGAGCAGAAATGTTGAAAAATTGTTTAGAGAAACTACCAGAAGAAGAAAGAACCATTTTATGGTTTTTCTATTATAAAGAATTAAGTTTAAAAGAAATTATAGAAGTTACTCAGTTTTCTGAAGCAAATATAAAAGTAAAATTACACAGAGCAAGAAAACGATTATTAGCAATTGTAAAAGAACGTTTTGAACCTGAAATGATAGCGCATTATGGAAAAAAATAAACAAGATTTAAAAGAAGATATTTTTCTTAAAAAGTATTTGCAAGAAATAGATTTAGAATCTCCAAATTCTAACTTTACAAACAATATTATGGATACTCTTTTACAAGAAGAGAAGAAAACGGTATTAAAAAACGAGCCTTTAATTTCTAAGAAAATGTGGTTTGTTGTATATGGATTTATTGCTACTTGTGTGTGGCTTTTATATAGCGATAAAACTACAAGTTCTATTAAGTTCCCTTCTGTAGATTTAAGTTTTTTAAATAAAATTCAGATTCCTAATTTATTTGATAATTTATCAATTTCTAACACATTATTTTATGCAATTGCTTTTTTTACCGCTATGGTTTTTGTACAAATAATATATTTAAAAAATCACTTTAATAAAGGTTTTGAATAGTTTTTATTGAACCAAGCCTTTGGCATGTCTGCTGCAAACTCGTTGGTTCCATTACTAACTCGTTTTTCAAACCTTCTTTCAGAGATAAAATATAGCTTTAAGTTTTCTTTAAGACAAATCGTTTTTTTAACAATTTATATAAAAAAAAGCCTCCTTGTTTTCACAAGGAGGCTCAATATTTAAAGCAACTGTGTTGCTATTTAATTAATTCGTAAGAACGTTTAATAAAGTTTGTTAACTCTTCACCATGTAAAAGGTTTTGAGACAATTTAGCTAAATCAAAAGCTTGAGAGATTAAGTGTTTCTGTGCTGCTTCATCTTTATTATTTAAGATATCAGAAACTAATGGGCTATTTGTATTTACAACCAAATTGTACATATCTGGAAAATTACCCATTCCCATCATTCCACCACCACCAGAAGCTTGCATTTCTTTCATTCTACGCATAAATTCTGGAACAGTAATCATAAAAGGAGAAGAAGCAGAATCCATAGCTTCTAATTGAACTGTATACGTTTTAGAATTTACAGCACCTTCAATAATTGGCTTTAACGTTTCTTTTTCTTCATCAGATAATTTAGAAATTACATTTTCATCTTTCTTAATTAAATTTTCAATATGATCAGCATCTACTCTTGTAAATTTCACTTTTTCACCAGCGCCTTCTAATTTTTGCATTAAATGCGAAATTATTGGAGAATCTAGTATTAACACTTCATACCCTTTTGCTTTCGCTTCTTGAATATAACTGTGTTGTGCATCTTTATTTGCAGCATACAAAATAACATGATTTCCATCTTTATCAGTTTGAGAATCTTTTGTTTTCTCAATTAATTCATCAAAAGTGAAATACGTATTATCTACTGTTGGATATAAAGCAAACTTCTTAGCCTTGTCGAAGAATTTATCTTCAGACAACATTCCGTATTCAATAATTACTTTAATATCGTTCCATTTTTTCTCAAAATCGGCTCTGTCTTTTTTGAATAAAGAAACTAATTTATCACCTACTTTTTTAGTAATATAACCAGAGATTTTCTTTACGGCTCCATCTGCTTGTAAACCAGAACGAGATACGTTTAATGGAATGTCTGGAGAATCTATAACACCTTTTAACATTTGTAAAAAGTCAGGTACAATTCCTTCAACATTATCAGTTACATAAACTTGATTTTGATATAATTGAATTTTGTCCTTTTGCATATCCATTGATGGACTTAACTTAGGGAAGAATAAAATTCCTGTTAAATTAAAAGGATAATCAACATTTAAATGAATGTGGAATAAAGACTCTTCAAATTGCGTTGGATACAATTCTCTATAGAAATTATCATAATCTTCATCGTTTAAATCAGCAGGCGCTTTTGTCCAAGCTGGTGCTGTATTATTGATGATTTTATCAACTGTAATTTGTTTGTGAGGCTCCGTTGTTTCTTTACCTTCTGCATCTTTTGTAGTTGCTGGTGTAAACTCAGGATCGTTAATTTCTTTCGTTCCAAATTTAATTGGCACTTGGTTAAAACGATTGTATTTGTTTAATAAACCTTCAATTTTACCTTCTTCTAAAAATTCTAAAGAATCTTCTGCAATATGTAAAACAATTTCTGATCCTCTGTCAGATTTGTCGTGTTCAACTAAAGTATATTCAGGAGAACCATCACAAGTCCAATGAGCTGCAGGTGCATCTTTAAAAGATTTTGTAAAAATATCTACTTTTTCTGCAACCATAAAAGCAGAGTAAAAACCTAAACCAAAATGACCAATTACACCCGTTTCATTTTTGTCGTCTTTGTACTTTTCTAAAAACTCTTCAGCTCCAGAAAATGCAATTTGGTTGATGTATTTTTCAACTTCATCCATTGTCATTCCTAAACCTTGATCTTTAATTGTAAGGGTTTTAGCATCTTTGTCTATGCTGATTTCAATCTTAGCATCCCCTAATTCTGTTTTGGCTTCACCAATAGAAATTAAGTGTTTTAATTTTGTAGTTGCATCTGTTCCGTTAGAAATAAGTTCACGTAAAAAAATTTCGTGATCAGAATACAAGAATTTTTTAATCAGTGGAAAAATATTTTCTACCGATACATTAATATTTCCTTTTGCCATTTTTATTTATGTTTTGTTTTACTTTATTATTTGTGATAAGTAGTAGTCAAAAAAAATACCAAAGATTTATTTATGACAAGATGACAGAAGGATGATCATTAAGCTAAAAAAGCAAGTAGTCTATTATATAGACAAAAATCACTATTTTAGCATACGACAAACAATCAAATAAATAAAAGTCATAATTAAAAACGATGTATAATTCAAAAATTACAGGTCTTGGGTATTATGTTCCAGAAAATGTTGTTACAAACAATGATTTAAAGGAATTCATGGAAACTTCAGACGAATGGATTCAAGAAAGAACAGGTATTAAAGAAAGAAGATGGATAGATCCAAAATCTGGAGATACAACTGCAGTTATGGGAGCAAAAGCTGCTAGAATTGCAATTGAAAGAGCTAGTTTAACAAAAGACGACATCGATTTTATTGTTTTTGCTACTTTAAGTCCAGATATGTATTTTCCTGGTGGTGGAGTTCAAGTACAAGACATGCTTGGAATGCCAACTATTGGTGCATTAGATGTGCGTAACCAATGTTCTGGTTTTATTTATGCAATGTCTGTTGCAGACCAATTTATAAAAACAGGAATGTATAAAAACATTTTGGTAATTGGTGCGGAAAATCATTCTGGAGGATTAGAACGCTCTACAAGAGGAAGAAATGTTTCTGTGATTTTTGGTGATGGAGCAGGAGCTGCAGTTTTATCTAGAAGTGAAGAAAAAGGGAAAGGAATTTTATCTTCGCATTTACATTCTGAAGGAAAACATGCTAAAGAATTGGTTTTAGAAGGACCTTCTACACAACGTTGGGTACCAGAAATTTTAGAAGCGAATGACCCAGATGATATTTCTTATTATCCTTATATGAATGGACAATTTGTATTTAAACATGCAATTACTCGTTTTTCAGAAGCAATTAAAGAAGGTTTAGCAGCCAATAATCTAGAGAAAGAAGATATTGATATGTTAATCCCTCACCAAGCTAATTTACGTATTGCACAGTTTATTCAGAAGAAGTTTCAGTTGTCTGATGATAAGGTTTATAATAATATAATGAAATATGGAAACACAACTGCTGCATCTGTAATTATTGCATTAACAGAAGCGTGGGAACTTGGTAAAATAAAAGACAATGATTTAGTTGTTTTGGCTGCTTTTGGTAGCGGATTTACTTGGGGTTCTGTTATTATACGCTGGTAATATAAATACTCTTATATAATAAAAAAAGACTCGTGAAAACGGGTCTTTTTTATTACTCTTTTTTGAATATTTTCGCTCGTTATTCTGATTATGTATCGTTTGAATAACTTATACTTAACGTTAGTGAAAAGTAGTTGAAATTTAATTTATAACATCAAAAACACCTGTTCCTCTCAAATATACATTACTTTTCCAGAGACACGACCTATAATTATAGTCGTTTATTTTTTTTCTTGGGAAAATACAGAAACAGATAAAATGAAGAAAAACAGCGTAACTTTTTTATATAGATTCATAAAACCTACAGCAATTAAATAGGTTTTAAAAAGTAGGTTTTTTTAGAAAAAAAAAACTCGAATTTTGCTATGCAAAACCCGAGTTTTTAATTCAAATAATTATTTATAGATATTAAAATCCGCCACCGCTTTGTTTTTCATTACTATCTCTTTGTCTTCTTCTTTTTGCTTTATTTTTTCCACTACCAAATTTGTAATTAAAACCTAAGTAAGCAGTTTGGCTTTCCCAATTAAATCTTCCGTTTTGCGCATATGGCGTCTCTGCATCAAAAGCAAATTTCATTCCTTTAAAAATATCATTTACTCTAAAGTTTATGGTTCCTTTGCCTTCTAAAACGGTTAAGCTTGCTCCAGTATTTACCATCCACATGTTTTGTACTTTCCATTGTATGTCTTCTTGTGGGCCTCTATACATTGCAAATAATTGTAATCTTAAGTTTTTAGAAGCTTTAAAACTATTACTAATTCGTGCATTAAAAACTTCATTAGTTACTTCTAATTGTTGCGAATTTGATGTTGTTAAATCAACTAAACCTTTTTGTTTTTGCGAATAAAAATCCATACTAGAATTTATTCTCCACCAATTATTTACTTTATAATTTGCAGAAAATTCGAGTCCATAAGAGCTTGTGTCATCAAAATTTGTATGAGAAAGAATTTGCTTAACATTGTTAGGGTCTGATTGGTCTTTATAGGTTACACGAGAAATGTTATCGTTAATTTTTCTGTAAAAAGTTCCAAAAGTTAAAGAACCATTTTTAATTTGACGTGTATAGTTTACTTCAAATGAATTTGTAAATTGTGGGTTTAATTCAGGATTTCCTATTGATGTAATTAAAGGAGTACTCCATTCTCTAATAGGATTTAGTTGTCCAATATTTGGTCTATCAACTCTTCTGCTGTAACTTAATTGAAATTGATTTTTTTCTGATGGATTATAAGTAAAAAATGTTGATGGATAAATACTAAATATTTTATCAGTTACAGTTTCTGAATTTTCACCAACTTGATTAAATAATCCATCAATTTCATATTGCTCTAATCTAGCACCTAATTGCATGGTTACTTTTCCAAATTTATGCCCATAATTAGCATAACCAGAATAAATTTTTCTATCATAATCAAAAGATGAACTTGGGTTTCCTGCTTGGTTTGTATCATTAATGTTAGCAGTATTATCAGTTCTATATTCTAATCCTAATTCTAGCTTTCCTTCTTCAGAAATAGGGTTTGTATAGTCTAAATTAACTAAGGTGTTATTTCTATCATTTTCTATATCATTAAAATAGTTTAGTCCTTTGTCATTTGGATTAATTAAATCAGAATTCATTGCATCTTCAGGAGAATCTGTATTAGAATATGTAGCCTCAAATTCTAAATTATGTCCTTCTTTTTCAAATTCAACTTTATAATTTACATTATAAGTTCCTGTAGTATTTTCTTGGAGTTGAATATTTTGTGCATTTGCAGTTAAAACATTATTTTCTGTAACTAAAGTGCTACCACTTCCATTTCCATCAAAGAAATTCTGAGTTGTATAAAAAGACAATGTGTTTTTTTTATTAAGGTAAATATCTGCTCCAACTTTAACTAAATGAGATTGATTATCATTTATAAATTGAAAATCTTGCAAAATAGCATTATTAGGTCTGTCAACAAATCCGTAGTTAAAGTTATCACCTCCATTATACCCGTAATTTCCAAAGAAATTTACTTTCCCTGTTTTATAATTTAAATTAGTAGATGCATTGTAACGTACATAATGTCCTGCCGTAATTCCTGTATCTAAAGAACCGTTAAAACCCATATTTGCGTTTTTATTTAGGATAATATTAATAATTCCACTCATTCCTTCAGGATTGTATTTTGCAGAAGGATTGGTAATTAATTCAATACTTTTTATAGAAGTAGAAGGAATTTGTTTTAATAATTGTGCTGTGCTAATATTTGTTGGTTTACCGTCAACTAAAACACGCACATTATCGTTTCCTCGTAAACTTATAGCGCCTGTTTGGCTATCTACACTTACAGATTGCACATTGTTTAAAAGCTCAGAAGCTGTGGTTCCTGCAGATGTTAAATCTTTACCAACATTAATTACTTTCCTATCTACTTTCTGAACAACTGTAGACGTTTCTGCTCTAACAATAACTTCATCTAATTGGGCACTGTCTTCATTTAAAGCAATTGTACCTAAATTTATGTTGCTATTTTTGTTGGAAATATTAATTTCTTTTGAATACATTGTAAAGCCAATAAACTGAACTTCAATAATGCTTTTTCCTTCTGGAATACTTTTTATTTTAAATGTTCCTTCTTCATTTGTAATTCCTCCTGTAACAATTTTTTTCACCATATCTCTAACAACAATATTTACATAAGGCAATGCTTCTTTTGTAGTATTATCAATTACTTTTCCAGTTATTATTCCAGGCTTTGGTAGTTTATCTTTTGCTAACTGAGCAAAAGAATTTGCAGAAACAGTGAACATAATTAATAGTAGTATCTTTTTCATTTTGGTTTATTTTTTTTTAATTTCGATATTATATAGACGCCTCATTGTTTATCTTTGTTACTAGAATAAACATCGTTTAACGTAATATTAACAATATGAAAAATGTAACATTAGTTATTGGTGCTTCAACAAATCCTAACAAATATTCTAACATTGCTATTAAAAGACTGGCAGATAAAGAGATGCAAGTTGTTGCTTTAGGTTTAAGAAAAGGAACCGTTTCTGGAATTACTATTGATGAAGAAAAAAAAGACTATAAAAATATTGATACTGTTAACCTGTATTTAAATCCTAAGAGACAAGAAGATTATTATAGTTATATAATTAGCTTAAAACCTAGAAGAGTAATTTTTAATCCTGGAACAGAAAATACGGAGTTTGTAAAATTGTTGCAAGAAAATAATATTGAATCAGAAATTGCTTGTAGTTTGGTTTTATTGAGTATCAATCAATATTAGTTTTTTTATTGATTTGACTTTCCTATAAAAAGAAGGAATTTATAAAAAAGGAAGTGTTTATATTTCTGCTTTTTAAGAAATAATGAAACCCTTTTAGTCTACAGAAAAAACAACACCAGGTTTTGCTAATTCTACATTAGAGAACGTTTCTTGAGCTTCTTTTTTAAAGAGAGAAATATCTGTATATCTACCAGAATAATGCCCTAAAACTAACTGTTTTACTTCAGCATCTTTTGCAATTTGTGCTGCTTGTTTACTTGTAGAGTGTTTTGTTTTTTTAGCTAAATCTTCTCTGTCTGATAAAAAAGTTGCTTCATGATATAACAAATCTACATTTTTAATTAACGGAATAATATCTGGTTTATAATACGTATCACTACAAAAAGCATAGCTTAGAGGTTTTGCAGGATTAATTGTTAATTGTTGATTTTTTACAACTTCACCAGTTGATAAAACTACATCTCTACCTGCCTTTATATTGTTGTAATCACAACGTTCTATTTCTGGATAGCCACTGATGTTTAACATGTTCAACTTTCTTGGCTTCTCTTTTTCAGTAAACAAATACCCATTTGTGTAAACTCTATGGTTTAAAGGGATTGTTCTTACAGAAACTTTATCATCTTCAAAAATTAGCTCACTTTTTTTAGAAGATAATTCATGAAAAATAAGAGTATATTTTGCGTGAGATTGCGAAATTTTTAATTGTAATAAGGTTACTTCTTTAATTCCTTTAGGACCAAAAACATGTAAGTCTTTTTCTCTGTTTAGAATACCAAAAGTTGATAATAAACCAACTAAACCATAAAAATGATCGCCATGTAAATGAGAAATAAAAATATGATCAATTTTAGAAAAGCCAACTTTATACTTGCGCATTTGACGTTGAGTTCCCTCACCACAATCTATTAAAAAATGACGATTATTAATTTCTAAATATTGCGAAGTAGGAAAAGCGTTTACACGTGGAGTTGCAGAATGACACCCTAAAATAGTGAGGTTTATACTCATCGAATAACAAAACGTTTAGAGATCATATTATTCTTACCTTGTATTGAATAAATATACATTCCAACTAGTAAATCATTCTTAAAAAAAAGAATAGAATTTTTACCTTTTTTAGAAGTATACGTTTTTTTAAAAACAGTTTTACCGAGTATATTTTTTACACTAAAAATTAATTTAGATTCACTTGTAGAAGTAAAATTTATATTTGTTGAGTTTGTAAAAGGATTTGGAGCAGCAGATAAACCATCAATTGATTTTTCTTGTGAAAAACCTAAAGATGAGATTGTTAAAAGTAAAATAAAAAGTAATTTTTTAATCATTCACTTATGTTTTGCAGTTTTTAAAAACCTAATTCTCTTTGTATTGCTTCCATTTCTATAATATCTTCCGCTTCAATTAAGGTAGGAACAATATTAAAGGTCTCAGGAAAATCATCAACATTAATCTTTGTATTTACTATAACAAATGATGTGCCATTCTCTTTTTTATTGTCAGAAACACTCAAAAATAATAAAAAATCTTCTTTTTTCACGTTTATCTTATTAGTAACTTCGAGAATAAGATTCTCTTCTTTAAACTTTTTTTCTATTTTTAAAAAAGAAGTATAAAATTCTTTGAATGAGTTTTCATCCGAAGAAATAAGTGTGTAATTAGATTTTTTTTCAATTAGCATTGTATTATCTTTTTATTTGTTGCGCCAATAAATAAATAATTGCCATTCTAACAGCAACACCGTTTTCTACTTGATTTAAAATGATAGATTCGTTAGAATCTGCAACATCACTTGTAATTTCAACTCCACGATTTATTGGTCCTGGGTGCATGATTACTATTTTCTTGCCAAGGTTGTCTAAGATTTCTTTATTTATTCCAAAAAGTTGTGTGTATTCTCTAGTTGATGGAAAATATTTTATATCCATTCTTTCATGTTGTACGCGCAAAACGTTTGCAACATCACACCATTCTAATGCTTTTTTAAGATTTGTTTCAACTTCTACACCTAAGCTAGAAATGTATTTAGGAATTAACGTTGTTGGACCACAAACTTTTACTTTTGCACCTTGTAATTGAAGTGCAAAAATGTTTGATAAAGCGACTCTAGAGTGCAAAACATCGCCAACAATAACTATTTTTTTTCCTTTTACAGAACCTAATTTTTCTCTTATAGAGTATGAGTCTAATAAAGCTTGTGTTGGGTGTTCATGGGTTCCATCTCCAGCATTTATAATTTTTGCATCTACATGTTTAGATAAAAAAACACCAGCACCAACATTTGGGTGCCTCATAACAACAATATCTACTTTCATAGATAAAATATTGTTTACAGTATCTATTAAAGTTTCTCCTTTTTTTACTGATGATTGACTTGCAGAGAAGTTAATTACATCTGCAGATAACCGTTTTTCAGCAAGCTCAAAACTTAATTTTGTACGGGTACTATTTTCAAAAAATAAATTAGCAATTGTAATATCTCTTAAAGAAGGAACTTTTTTAATAGGTCGGTTAATTACTTCTTTAAAATGATCTGCAGTTTTAAAAATAAGATCAATATCATTTGCATTAAGATATTTTATTCCCAATAAATGTTTTACACTTAGTTCAGACACGTTAAGCTTTTTAAATTAGATGTTTGTAAATTATAATCTATTCTATCTTTTAAATGCATATTTTTTATTACAAAAACCCTTTGTGAGGGTTACTTTTGTTCTATATAAACGGCGTCTTTTTTATGAGTTTCATTCCAAGTAACCAAAACTTTTTCTTCATTTATTGCGTCTACTTGTCGGCCTCTGTAATTAGGTTGTATTGGTAAATGTCTACTAAACCTTCTGTCTATTAATACCAACAATTCTATGTGTTCTGGTCTTCCGTAAGATTGAATTGCAGTTAAGGCGGCTCTAATACTTCTTCCAGAAAATAAAACATCATCTATGAGTACTACTTGTTTACCTTCAATTAAAAAGTCTATTTCTGTAGCAGTTGCTGCTAAAGGTGCATCACGTCTTCTAAAGTCATCTCTGTAAAAAGTAATGTCTAAAAAACCTAATTGTAAGTTTTTAATTTGGTATTCATTTTTTAATAAAGACGCTAGTCTAGTGGCTAAAAAAGAACCTCTAGGTTGTAAGCCAATTAACACAGTATTTGAAAAATCATTGTGGTTTTCGATAAGCTGACAAGCTAGTCGATGCAGAATTATTTCAATATCTTTTGAGTTAAGTAATGTTTTTCTGCTCATTAGAAACCTATCAAATTAGGTTGATAGTTATTGAAAATCAAAATTAAAGGAAATAAATGTATAACCAAAATTTATAAGGAGTAAATAAAGATAAATGTTGTTAATTAAATTGTTGAAAACAATTAACGTCAAATTAAAAGCGGCATAAGACTTGTAGTACCTTTAAAATAATAATTCAAATCTCATAGTTATGTCTCTATTAAAATTTGAATCGATGCTCAAAACCAACAATATTTATTTTTTTGATTTGGTAGAGTTTGAAGAAATTATAATTCATTATCTTGATGTAGGAAAGCACTCACTTGCCAAAAAAGCGGTAAAGTTGGGGCTAGAACAACACCCGGCTTCAGTAGATTTAAAACTACTGCAAGTTGAGTTGTATGTTTTTGAAGGTGAACTGGATAAGGCGTCAAAATTATTAAAAAAAATAGCACTTATAGAGCCTAATAATGAAGAGGTTTTTATTCAGAAAGCAACTATTAATTCTAAAAAAGGAGACCATAAAGAAGCTGTTTTAGAGCTTCAAAAAGCGTTAACTTTTACAGATGATAAGCTAGATGTTTGGTCTTTATTAGGAATGGAATATTTGTATTTAGACGATTTTGAAAACGCCAGATTATATTTTTCTAAGTGTATAGATGTCGATTTAGAAGATTATTCTGCGCTTTATAATGTTGTGTATTGCTTTGATATGGCAAAAGAACATGAAGAAGCAATTAATTATTTAAATGTTTATGTTGATAAAAACCCTTATTGTGAAGTTGCTTGGCATCAATTAGGAAGACAATATTTTATTTTAAATAGGTTTAAAGAAGCATTAACTTCTTTTGATTATTCAGTTTTAATTGATGAATCTTTTATTGGCGGATATTTAGAAAAAGCAAAAACTTTAGAACAATTAGAACGTTACCAAGAAGCTATCGATAATTATTTAATTACATTAGAATTAGATGATCCAACAGCATTTGCGTATTTAAGAATAGGTGAGTGTTATCAAAAAATTGATAAGTATGAAGCCGCTATTTCTTATTATAAAAAAGCGGTACATGAAGATCCCTTATTAGAAAAAGGTTGGGTGTTGTTAACTGACATGTATTTTAAACAAGAAAACTTCCAAAAAGCAGGTTATTATATTTCTAAAGCATTAAAAATTGATGATGATAATGCCTTGTATTGGAGAAAGTATTCAGAAATTAATTTAAAACTTAATTTTTTTGAGGAAACTGTAACTGGTTTTCAAAAATGTTTAGCTTTAAATGACGATTCTACTGAAATTTATATTGGCTTAACAGATATATTGTCTTTTTTAGGTGAATTTGATGATGCAATAAATGTCTTAATAAAAGCAAAAAGAATTTATAAAGATTCTCCAGAAATAGAATACAGATTAGCAGGTTTGTTTTTTGTCTTAAACAAAGAAAAATATGCATTTGACCATTTAATAAGTGGGATGAAATTAGAGTATGAATGCAATTATATTTTAAAGGAATTATACCCAATAATGTATGATAATGAAAAAGTACAAAAACTTTTAAAGGATTATAAAAAAGCGATGGAGTAATTAGTACTTGTCATTTTTGTAAATAAATAAAAAGCCAAACTATTAATTTAGTTTGGCTTTTTTACTTATGTCTTACCCTAATAATGAGTTATGATAACTCTCATCATCTACCAATTTTTAAATTGATTTAACAAAGTCTAAAAAAACTTTTTTATGAAGTTCAATATCCATGTTAGATGAAAGTGATACACGGGCAATATAATCTTTGTCGCCCTCTTTAGTAGTTCCTTGAGTAGATGTTGCAGGAATCGTCCAATAACATCCATTTAATTGTCCATAACTTACACAGTATTTACTTTCATTGGGAATTTCTGTAATCATTAGATTGATTAACTTATGATTTAGTGCTCTTTTATAGGCTTCTTTTTCTTCAGGAGTATTCCCTTTTGTGGGAAGGTCTAATGAAAACACAGATGGAGTAAATCCTTTGTTTGCTAATTCTTCTGAAACAAAATTGATTTTTGCTTCTGGTAAAGTTTTGGTAATGAAGTTTACAAATTCACGTGTATTGGTATAAGCATCAATTATTCTTTGATTCATAGAAGGCAATTGCTTCGCTAAAATTTCATATTGAAGATCTGTAGCCTCGTTATCGCAAAGGATTAGATGCTTTTCTATTTTTTCAATCAAAGCTTCTGTGTTTTTATTTCCTACACAGTAACCAGCTGTACATAAACCGCCACTTGGAAATTTTGATCCGCTTGCAAATGAAATAGTCCTAACTGTTGATAGGATTTCACCTTCACCTAAAAAGTGTACATTCGGACAAAATGTTTGATCTAAAATAAAAACGGGATCTATTGCCATTTCACCTGTTGCAGTTTTACGCTTTTTACTTAAAACATTTTTTAATTGTAATAAATCTGGAACTTCAACTCTAGGATTTGTAGGGATTTCAGCGATAATATAAGGAATAGCATCTTCTATTGCAATTTTGTCTAAAACAGTATCAATGCTTTTATTCATATCATTACCACCATCAACTGGTAAATCCACTATTTCAACATTATCAATACAAGCAGCAACTCTTCGTGCTTGATCATTTGTTCCGCCATAACAATTTGGAGGAACAATAATTTTAATAGCCTTTCCTTTGTGATTTTCTAGAGCATCGTCAATTAATCCCATCAAAATAGCATATTGAACGGATAGTCCACAAGAAGCTACAAGTGCTTTTGTAGTTGTTCCTGTAATCTCATTAATTGAATCTAAGACACGTTTTTTGTAGGGCTCAATATTAGTATTCGTAACAAAAGGAGTCTTTTCTGTTAGTGCTTTTAAGGCAGCAAGAGAGTTAGCCGGTGTCATTGCAATAGATTCTCTTCTTCTTACATGCTGAATGTCTGAGATATACGTTTCATTTTGTTCACCGTTTATTAATAAAACACTTCCAAAATTAGCCTGAATATTGATAAAAAAATCTACGTTTGAGTTAAGGTTCGTTGCAGAAATATCTTTGCGTTGTGAAATGAAAATAGTACTTCCTTCAAACGTGTAAACCTCCTCAATATTTTTAACTTTTTTTAAATCAAACTTATAGCCATAAACTTTCTTTAAAATTTCAGCATCAAAAGAACTTGGTAACTCATCTGTAAAAACGATTTGGGTATTTTTATTATCAAATAGATTTTTTCTCAGAATAGCCAAAATAGGAATCGTTTTTGATGAAAAACTGATTACATTTTTTGGATTTAGATTGTTAAACTTAGCGATAGTCCATTCTAGAATACAAGATAATGGATGACCTAATCGAATATAGTCGTAAGCAGTTGGTAATTCACTTAGCGCTGATGTTTCAGTATTATTGTCATTAAACAAGACTTCAAACTGATCTAAGAATTCAGTTTTAGCCAGTTTTTCATCATAAATGTCTAATCGATGAGTTGTTAGACGCAACCAGTCAGTTGGCATATTTTCTAATACACCTTTAATATAATTTAGCATTTTGTTCTTCACCATAATATTAACCTTTAGATAAGACCACAAATATATTGAATCGATATGTTTTAAACGAATTAGAAGATGTTTTGTTGAATTGTGTCTATCGTTAATAGGGGTATTCAACTTTTCAACATTTTATAATTGTAGTTACTAAAAAAAAGTTGAGTACAAGTCACCAAGTTATCAGCAAATAAGCGAATTAAAAAAGGAGACTTCAATTTTTGTTCAAATTTCTATTATCTTCGTTTTTTAAAAAAAATAGAACTTAAGATGAGTAGAAGCATTAAAGATTATTTAGTTATTGGCTTAAAAGGAATGGCAATGGGTGCAGCAGACCTAGTTCCGGGTGTTTCTGGAGGTACAATTGCATTTATTTCTGGTATTTATGAAGAGCTTTTAGGTTCTATTAGTAATGTGAATTTTGGCTTGCTAAAAACGTTAAAAAAAGAGGGATTTAAAGTTGCTTGGAAAGAAGTAAATGGTAATTTTTTATTGTCACTTTTTATAGGGATATTTATAAGTATTGTTTCTTTAGCTAAAGCGATAAAATTCTTATTAGAAAATGAACCCGTTTTATTATGGTCTTTCTTTTTTGGTTTGGTATTAGCTAGTATTATTTACATTGCTAAACAAATAACAAAATGGAATTCTATTGCTATTTTAGTGCTCGTTTTAGGTGCTTTTTTAGCGTATTATATAACTACTTTAAATCCTTTAGTCTCAGAAAATTCTTCACTATTTTTTATGTTTATAGCTGGTACTATTGCAATTTGTGCAATGATTTTACCAGGTATTTCTGGCGCCTTTATATTAGTTCTTTTAGGAGCTTATAAACCTGTTTTAGCAGCTGTAAATGATAGAGATTATAAAACAATTGCCGCAGTAGGTTTAGGGGCAATAATAGGGTTGCTTACTTTTTCTAAAGTTTTAAAATGGCTTTTTGCTCATTATAAAAATTATACATTGGCAGTGTTAACTGGTTTTATAATTGGTTCTTTAAATAAAATTTGGCCATGGAAAGAAACATTAACGTGGCGTACAAATTCTCATGGAGTAGAAGTACCTTTTAATCAACAAAGTGTTTCTCCTTTTTCTTTTGATGGAGATGCACAATTTACCATGGCAATTATACTTTCTATTGTAGGTTTTGGTCTTATTTTATTGATGGAAAAATTAGCGTTTAAAAAACAGTAGATGCACCAAGAAAGAACTTTTTTACAGAAAATTAATCTTTTTTTTAAAGGTTTAGCAATGGGAGCTGCAAATAAAGTTCCTGGTGTTTCTGGTGGAACGGTTTCTTTTGTTTTAGGTTTTTATGAAGAATTAATTTATTCTTTTAGAAAAGTAAACCTTAAAGCATTTAAACTTCTTTTAAATGGCCGATTTAGAAGCTTTTTTAAATATACAAATGCATCCTTTTTAACATTGATAATGACTGGAAGTGTGTTCAGTTATTTTAGTATTTCTTTAGTTTTAGATTATTTCTTAGAAAATTATGAGCTCTATGTTTGGAGTTGGTTTTTTGGAATGATAATAGGCTCGATTTATTATATAGGAAAAGATTTTGGAGATTGGAATACTAAAAATATTATTTCATTAATAGTTGGAGCTTCAATAGGATTAGGAATTAGTTTTTTAACGCCTGCAAGAGAAAATGATAACCTCTGGTTTGTCTTTGTCTGTGGAATTATAGGTGTGTCTGGTATGACATTGCCAGGTCTTTCGGGGTCGTTTATCTTAATTTTATTAGGCAATTATGTACTGCTTTTAGTAGATTCTGTAAATGTGTTGTTTAATGTAACAACAAGTGTTTTGTCTGGAGATTTTGACGTTTTATCAGATCCCGTAAAAATTAGGTATTTAAAAATAATTACAGTTTTTACAGTAGGTTCAGCATTTGGATTAGTATCTATTTCTCATGTTTTGGGATATGTTCTAAAAAGGTGGCATCAAATTGTAACAGCAATTATTATTGGTTTTATTACAGGTTCTTTAGGAATTGTTTGGCCTTGGAAAAAAGCTATTTATTTAACAGAGAATTCAAGTTTTCTGTTTGATAAAAAAGGAAATAAAATAGTTGAAAACTATGAGCGTTTTATTCCAGATTTTTCAAACCCAGAAACAGGGTTGGCTATATTATTTGTTTTTATAGGTGTTGGTTTAATTTTGATAATAGATTATTATGGGAGAAAGAAAAAATAAAGTTTTTGGTCTTTTAGGAAAAGACATATCATATTCATTTTCTCGTGGATATTTTACTCAAAAATTTAAAGAATTAGGTTTTGATAACCTAAAATATGTCAATTTTGATATTCCTAAGATAGAAGATTTCCCTTCAATAATAGAAAATAATGAAGGAGTAAATGGAATTAATGTTACCATTCCTTATAAAGAAGCTGTAATTCCCTTTTTAGATAAAATTGATAAAACAGCCAAAGAAATTGGTGCTGTAAATACGATTAAATTTACAAAGAGAGGAAACTTAAAAGGATATAATACAGATGTTTTTGGTTTTGAAAACTCCTTAAAACCCTTGCTAAAAAAACATCATAAAAGAGCCTTAATTTTAGGAACTGGTGGCGCTTCAAAGGCGATTGCTTACGCACTTAAAAAGAATGATATCAAATTTAGGTTTGTATCTCGTAATCCAAATAAAAAGAAAGAAATTTCTTATGAAAGTTTGTCTAAAGAATTGTTAGAGAAATATCATGTTATTATAAACTGTACTCCAATTGGTACTTCGCCAGATATTCATAAATCACCAAATATTCCGTATGAATTCTTGTCTAGTCAACATCTTCTGTATGATTTAATTTATAATCCAGAAGTCTCTACTTTTTTATCAAAAGGAAAAGAAAAAGGCGCAACAATAAAAAACGGATTAGAAATGTTAGAACTTCAAGCAGAAGAATCTTGGAGAATTTGGAATAGTTAATTTGCTTTCTTCCTTTTATTTAATGTTTAAGACTTGTGACTTTTGTTAGATGTCTGTATCTTTATAGACTAATAATACGGACCTTAAACATTGTAGATATGTTAGATGAAAATGAAAAGCAAGCTGAAAACGCTAAGGAAATTGAAGCAGAAGTTGTAAAAGATGATGCAAAGAAAGTAGAACAACAAGATACTTCTGAGGAAGCTATTGTAGATGAAACTTCTGAAATAATTGAAGAAACTGTCATTGAAGAAACTGTCATTGAAGAAGCTAAAAAAGTTGAGGTTTCTGAAGATGAAAAAGTAGATGAAACTACTGAGGCAATTGATGCCATAGAGAAGTCTGTTGCAGAAAGTGCTGAAAAAGAAGAGGATAAAGAAGAAGATTCTAGTGTAGACTATACTTCATTATCATTAGAAGAATTAGTTTCTGAACTTCATAAGACACTTTCTAATAACCCTCCACAAAAGGTAAAATCTCAAGTTGATGCTATTAAAAATGCTTTTAACAAACAGTTTGGTACTTTAATAGCAGAAAAGAAAGCGGTGTTTTTAGCAGAAGGAGGAGATTCAATAGATTTTCAATTTTCTAGTCCTATTAAAACAGAGTATAATAAATTACTTTCTGAGCATAAAAAACAGAGAGATGCTTATTATGGTGATTTAGAAAAGCAACTTAAAGAAAATTTAGAAAAAAGACTTGTTGTAATAGAAAACTTAAAAAACCTTATACAAGATGCAGATACTGCAACAATGTATAAAGATTTTAAAGTATTACAAGATGCTTGGCGTGCAATTGGACCTGTTTCTAAAACGCGTTATAATGACACTTGGAAAACCTATCATCATCATGTAGAACGTTTTTATGATTTACTACATTTAAGTAATGATTTTAGAGATTTAGATTTTAAACATAATTTAGAAGAAAAACTTAAAATTATAGAAAAAGCAGAAGCGCTTGCAGAAGATGCAGATGTAAATCTTGCTTTTAAAGAATTACAAGACTTACATAAAGTTTGGAAAGAAGATATTGGCCCAGTTTCTCAAGAAATGCGAGAAGAGGTTTGGCAAAAATTTAGTGCAGCAACTAAGAAAATTCATGATAAAAGACATGATCATTTTAGAGAGATGCGTTCTAAATATCAAGAAATTATTGATGTTAAATTAGCTGTTGTTGCAGAAATTAATGCATTTGATACTTCTGGTAATAAAACACATAATGATTGGCAAAAAAGCATTAAAGATATAGAAGTTCTAAGACAGAAATATTTTAATGCAGGAAAATTGCCTTATGCTAAAAGCGAAGAAGTTTGGCAGCAATTTAAAGGCGCTACAAAAAAGTTTAATAGTGCAAAAAATGTTTTTTATAAGCAGGAAAAAGGGGATCAGCAAGACAATTTAAAAAATAAAATTGCTTTAATTGAATTGGCAGAGTCTTTAAGAGAAAGTGAGGATTGGGAGTTGGCAACAAATACCATGAAAAAAGTACAAGCAGATTGGAAAAAAATAGGGCATGTTCCTCGTAAATTTTCTGATGATATTTGGAAACGCTTTAAAGCGGCTTGTAATCATTATTTTGATCGTTATCACCAAGAAAAAAATGCTGTTAGTAAAGAACAACAAGATATTGTTGATTCTAAAAAAGAATTTTTAGAATCTTTAAAACAAGAATTAGAACCAACAAAAGATATTGTTTTAGGAGCTATTAATAAATGGAAAGAGCTTGGAAGATTACCAAGAAATGTTAGACATTTAGAAGATAAGTTTAATAAGCAAATAGATAGAATGTTAGATGGTTTGTCTTTAGATAAGAAAGAAGTTTCTATGCTAAAGTTTACAAATACAGTTGATAGTTTAGCAGCAGATAATGATGTTAGAAAATTAGATTCTGAACAAATGTTTGTTAGAAAAAAGATAGATGAGGTGGTAAGGGAGATTCAACAGTTAGAAAATAATTTAGGGTTTTTCTCAAACGCTAAAGCTGATAACCCTTTAGTCTTAAATGTGAGAAATCAAGTGAATGCTTTTAAAGAAGATTTAACTATTTGGAAAGAAAAGTTAAGTTACTTAAAGAAATTGGATTACTAATTTCAAATAATGTGTATAAAAAAACTCGAAGCTAAGCTTCGAGTTTTTTTTATGTTTATAATTTATTAAGACTAAGAAAATAATTTATCAATCTTTTCTTTTTCTTCTTCAGCTAAAGCGGCATCAACTAAAATACGACCACTGTGCTCATCAATTGTAATTTTCTTTCTATTTGCAATTTCTAATTGAACTTGTGGTGGAATTGTAAAATAAGAACCTCCAGAAGCTCCACGCTCAATAGCAACAACAGCTAAACCATTTTTCACTTTAGTTCTAATTCTATTGTAAGCAGTATATAAATGATCGTCTAAAGATTTAGCAAATTCTTCAGATTTTTCTGATAAAAGCTTTTCGTCTTTTTCAGTTTCCTTTAAAATAGCGTCTAATTCTGCTTTCTTGTGAGTTAAATGTTGTTCTTGTTTTCCTAATTTTTCTTTAGTAGTATCAATTACTTCATTTTTTTGAGAAATCTTAGCTTTGTATTCATTAATTCTTTTTTCTGCTAATTGAATTTCTAAATCTTGAAATTCAATTTCTTTAGATAAAGAATCAAACTCCCTGTTATTTCTAACTTTTTGTTGTTGTTCGTCGTACTTTTTCATCAAAAGATTAGACTCATCAATAGCTATTTTTTTGTTTTTGATGTCTGTTTCTAAATTAGCAACATCTTCTGCTAAATTTGAAACACGTGTATTTAATCCGGCAACTTCATCTTCTAAATCTTCAACTTCTAAAGGTAGTTCACCTCTTACGTTTCTAATTTCGTCAATTCTAGAGTCTATTAACTGTAGGTCGTAAAGTGCTCTTAATTTTTGTTCAACTGAAATTTCTTTCTTTTTTGCCATGTTTATATGTAATAAATAGGATTTGTACTTTTTTCTGATAAAATGACTGCAAAATTAGTGAATTTTTTTGTAAGATAATCAACCAAAAGGTTTTTTGTAAACTGTTCGCTCTCATAATGACCAATATCTGCTAATAAAATACTGTTTTCTGCTTTAAAAAACTCATGATATTTAAAATCTGCACTTACATAAGCATCTGCTCCAGCTCTTATTGCGTTAGAAATTGCAAAACTTCCAGAACCACCCAAAACGGCTACTTTTTTTATCTTATTGTGGATGAGTTCAGAATAACGAACACATTCTGTATTCATAGTCTGTTTTAAGAATAGTAAAAATTCTTTTTCCTCCATTGCTGTTGGAAGTTCACCAATCATTCCCATTCCAATATTTTGATGAATATTTTCTGTGGTAATTATTTCATAAGCAACCTCCTCATAAGGATGGTTATCATGAAGCGATTTTAAAATCTTAGCTTCATTTTTACTTTCAAAAACAATACTTATTCGCGTTTCTTTTTCTGTGTGAATTTTTCCTTTTTCGCCTATTACGGGGTTAGAATTCTCATTTCCTCTGTAAGTTCCTCTGCCTTCAATATTAAAAGAACATTGATCGTAGTTGCCAATATTTCCAGCTCCAGCTTCAAAAAGCGAATTTCTTAAATCAGCTGCTTTAGTAGAAGGAACAAATGTGGTTAGTTTTTTTATAATTCCCTTTTTAGGAATTAAGATTTTTGTGTTTTCAAGTCCTAAAACTTCAGACATTTTTGCAGAAACTCCGTTTTTAGAATTGTCTAAAGCAGTGTGAGTTGCATAAATAGCGATATCATTTTTTATTGCTTTTAACACCGTACGTTCTACGTAAGAATTACCGTTTAGTTTTTTTAATCCTCCAAAAATAATTGGATGAAAACTTATAATTAGATTGCAGTTTTTAGCAATAGCTTCATCTACTGTTTCTTCTAAAGTGTCTAAAGTAACAAGTATGTTTGTAATTTCTGTTTGATAATTGCCAACTAATAAGCCAACGTTATCAAAATCTTCAGCATAACTTAATGGAGCAAGTTCTTCTATGTAATTGGTAATGTCTTTTATAATCATAAAACAAAATTGATTGGAAAACCAAAGTTAGCATTTTCCATTCATCAATCCATAAAAATGACTTATTTTCGTGTTAATGAAATTTCTAAGGTTTTTATTATTTCCATTTGCTGTTCTATATGATTTGATAACTTCAATTCGTAATTTATTTTTTGATGTTGGGATCTTTAAACAAACATCATTTAAAATACCCGTAATTGTAGTTGGTAACTTAAGTGTTGGAGGAACAGGAAAAACACCACAAATAGAATATTTAATACGATTATTGAAGGATAGTTATAAAGTTGCTGTTTTAAGTAGAGGTTATAAACGTAAAACAACGGGTTTTGTATTGTTGAATAAAAACCATTCTGTAGAAGATGTAGGAGATGAACCTTTGCAGTATTTTAATAAATTTGATAAAATTAATGTTGCTGTTGATGCAAATAGAGTTGAAGGAATAAAGAGGTTAATTAATGAAAAATCTCCAGAAATTATTTTATTGGATGACGCGTATCAGCATAGAAAAGTAAAAGGAAGTTTTTCTATTTTACTCACTAAATTTAACGATTTATTTGCGGATGATTTTTTATTGCCAACAGGGAATTTAAGAGAGCGTAGAAGAGGAGCAAAACGTGCAGATGTTATTTTGGTTACAAAATGTCCTGAAAACTTGAGTAAAAAGCAACAAGAGGAAATTAAAAAGAAGTTAGAGAAATATAATAAAAAATTATTTTTTACTACAATTTCTTATGCAAAAAAGACATCTGGCAGTGATCAGGTTTCTATAGAAGAATTAAAGGAATACGAAGTGCTGTTGCTTACAGGAATTGCAAACCCAAAACCTTTGACAAATTTTTTAACTCAGAAACAAATTAATTTTCAGCATTTAAAGTTTTCAGATCATCATCACTTCTCTTCAATAGAAATAAGTGATATCAATAAAAAGTTTGATGCTATTAATGCCTCAAAAAAAATTATTCTTACTACAGAAAAAGACTATACAAGGTTGGTTGATAAGCTTAAACAAGTTTCCTGTTTAGAAATTGAAACAACATTTTTAGAAAGTGAAACAATTATTTTTGATGCTGTAATTAAATCTCATTTACAATAAAACCGACTCTTAGTGAAGAGTCGGTTTTATTGTGGTTTTTTATTTTATAGTTAATTGGTGCGACACAGAATTTTTTAGAAGTCACTATAAAAAATGAAATGGTTTAATAAATTATAATTTATTAAGAAATAGGGATTTAATTATCCCGTCTGAAAGCCCAATTTTTGGAACATATATTTTTCTAGCTCCACTCCATTTCATTGCAGACAAGTAAATTTTTGTTGCGGGTATAATTACATCTGCTCTATCTGGATTTAAACTAAGTTCAGAAATTCTATCTTCATAACTCATTTGTTTTAAAAATTGATATTGAGCATTTAAATAAATAAAAGAAATAGGCTTTCCTTCTGTCCGTCCAGACATTTTAAATAACTTATTAATGTTACCTCCAGAACCAATTAAGGATATTTTTTTTAAATCTTTAGTGTTTTTCTTAACCCATTTTTCTGCGATAACAAAAATCTCTTTATTAACAGATTTTTTGTTGTTTAATAAACGAACAGTCCCCATTTTAAAAGATTTTGAAGCAATGATTTTTCCGGCAGAAAAAACGGTGATTTCAGTACTACCGCCACCAACATCAACATATAAATAAGAACCATCTCCTTCTATTAATTCATTTAAATCAGTAGACGAAATAATTGCAGCTTCTTCTTTACCGCCAATAATATCAATTTTTACACCTGTTTCAGAATAAATTTTTTCTGCTACTAATTTGCCATTTGTGGCTTCTCTCATTGCAGATGTAGCACATGCTTTATAGCGTTCTACTTTGTGCACTTTCATTAGTAACTTAAAAGCTTCCATTGCATCAATCATCCTAGTAATGTTTTCATCACTAATAATTCCAGAAACAAAAGCATCTGCTCCTAATCTAATAGGTACACGAACTAAGGAAGATTTTTTAAATTGAGGTTCCTTGTTGTTTTCAACTATAACATTTGAAATTAGTAACCTAATTGCATTAGAACCGATATCAATTGCTCCGTATTTTTTTATTTCTAACAAACTAATTTATTTATGATTTTTAGGATATTCTACCATAAAAGTTTTCCCTTTCTTAATGTTCTTCCAATGTTTTTCTTCAAACTGAATGCCAATAACACCACAAGTGGATACATGAGAAATAGGTTTACTTCCAAATTTATTTACAAATGTATTTATACCATGATCATGACTAAAGATAATTGCAGAATTAAAACCATCATCTAAAGCATTAACAGTCTTCACTAAATAGCCGTCACTAAAGCTATATAATTGTCTTTTAATCTTAAGGTTAGAAAGAGGGTATTCGAAATTTTCACAAAAAATTACTGCAGTATGTAATGCTCTGTTTGCACTACTTGAAACAAAAACGTCTGGTCTGTCTATTTCTTTTGACAAGAATTTAGACATTAAATGAGCGTCTTTTATTCCTCTTTTTTTTAGAGGTCTGTCAATATCTTCTATTCCAGAGTAATCCCAAGAAGATTTTGCATGTCTAACAATATATAAAGTTTTCATTCAATTTTAATTGTTGAGTTGTAAATATAGAAAATTTATGGTGCTAACCTTTCTATTTTCCAAGAAAAATCTTCATCTAATGTATATCTAATTCTATCATGCATTCTGTTAGGTCTCCCTTGCCAAAACTCTATAGAAATAGGTTTTACCAAATAGCCTCCCCAATGTTTTGGTCTCTTAATTTCACTTCCTTCAAACTTCTGTTCAAAAGTTTTTAAACTGGAGTCTAGTTCTTCTCTAGATTGCACAACTTTACTTTGGTCAGAGGCCCAAGCACCTAATTTACTTCCATCTGGTCTAGAATCAAAATAGCCATCAGATAAATTTTCTGAAAGCTTTTCGGCTTTTCCTTTTATAATAACCTGTTGCTCTAAACCTGCCCAAAAGAAGGATAAACAAATGTTATTATTTGCGGCAATTGATTTTCCTTTTTCTGAATTATAATTCGTGTAAAAAATAAATCCTTCCCAAGTATATTTTTTAAGTAATACAACTCTACTTTTAGGAAACCCATCTAAACCAATAGATGAAATAGTCATGGCATTACTTTCGTCTACCATTTCAGAATCATCAGCATTTAAAAACCAATCTCGGAATAATTCAATCGGATTTTCTGGGCAACCACTTTCTAACAGTGCTTTTTTTTCGTAAGATTTACGATAATTACTTAAGTCTTTTGGCATTTAGTCTATTTTCTTTTTATCAAATATAATCCAACAAAAGTAATTAAACCATTTAAAGGTAAAATTTCCCAATGAAATTTATAGGCTCCAATTATGCTTTCTGGTAATGATGTAATAGCAAAACTTAATGAAATTGAAAGTAATGCAATAACCCAAGTATATTTATCTTTAATTTTGTGTTTTGTTAAAATTCCAAAAGCAAATAAACCTAATAAAGGTCCATATGTAAATGTGGCGAACTTGAATAAATTTCCAACAACATTTCCTTCTAGATTATTAAATAAAATAACAACTAATATTAATAGAACTGAAACGCCAATATGTACTTTTTTACGTAACGGTTTTTGTAGTTCTTCTTGTTTTTTTTCTATTCCTAAAAAATCAACAGAAAAAGAAGTTGTTAAAGAAGTTAAAGCAGAATCTGCACTTGAATATGCAGCTGCGATTAATCCAATAATAAATGTTATTGCTAAACCAGTTCCTAAATTTTGATTCATAGCAATTTCTGGGAACAATAAATCTGTTCTTATTTTACCTTCAACAATAGGAATATTTAATCCTATTTTTTCTGAATATATAAATAATAATGCGCCTAATGATAAAAAGAAAAAATTAACAACAACCAGTAATGTAGCCATTGTAATCATGTTTTTCTGAGCTTCTTTGTTGTTTTTACAAGTTAGGTTTTTTTGCATCATATCTTGGTCTAAACCAGTCATAGCTATCGCAATAAAGATTCCACCAATAAAATATTTCCAAAAATAGGTAGTTGCATTTGGGTCATCAAAAAAGAATATTCGACCTTTAGTTGTGAAATCATTAGAATTTAAAAAATCTATAAAACTCCAGTCCAATTTTTTATTAATCAAATAAATAGATAATCCTACAGCAACCAACATTGCTAGTGTTTGCAGTGTATCAGTCCAAACGATAGTTTTTATTCCGCCTCTATATGTGTAAATCCAAATAAGGAGAATAGAGAGAATTACGGTGACTTCAAACGGAACACCAATTTGTTCAAAAACGATGTATTGCATTGCTATAGCAACTAAAAACAATCTAAAAGCAGCTCCTGTAACTCTAGAAAGTAAAAAGAAAAATGCACCAGTTTTGTAACTTATTTTTCCAAAACGTTGTTCTAAGTATTGATAAATTGATGTAATATTCAGCTTATAATAAAGGGGGAGCAAAACAAAAGCTATAATTAAATAACCAAAAAAGAACCCAAAAACACCTTGCATATATGCAAACTGTTGTCCGCTAATCATCCCTGGAACAGAAATAAAGGTAACTCCAGAAAGTGAAGCGCCAATCATACCAAAAGCAACTATGTACCACGGGGAACTTCTTTTTGCTTTAAAAAAAACGGCATTAGAATCGTCTTTTCCTGTAAAGTAGGATATTGTAATTAATACCAAGAAATAGGCAATTATTAATATAAAAATATGAACTGGCTGCATCGTTAATTTTGATTGTTTAATTATGAGTTACGAATATATGTTTTTCTGTCTTCTTTTTCCGATTTCGTAATTCATAATTCGTAATTTTGCAAACTATGGATTTTTCATCAAAGTTATTAGAAAATGCAGTTAATGAAGTGTCTCGCTTACCAGGAATTGGTAAACGAACTGCTTTGCGTTTGGTTTTACATTTATTAAAACAACCTACAGAGAATACAAAGTACTTATCTGAAGCATTATTGCATTTAAGAAATGATGTAAAAAATTGTGAAAAATGTCACAATATTTCTGATACAGATTTATGTGATATTTGTAATAATTCTAAAAGAAACCCAGAAATTGTTTGCGTTGTAGAGGATATTAGGGATGTAATGGCAATTGAAAGTACGTCTCAATTTAACGGATTGTATCATGTTTTGGGAGGAAAAATTTCTCCTATTGAAGGAATTGGACCACAGAATTTACAAATAGATTCTTTAGTTAGAAAAATCTCTGAAGGAGAAATTAAAGAACTTATTTTTGCTTTAAGCTCAACGATGGAAGGTGATACAACTAATTTCTACATTTTTAAACAGATAGAGGAATTTGAAATTACAACGTCTACCATTGCACGTGGAATTTCTGTTGGTGATGAATTAGAGTATGCAGATGAAGTTACGCTTGGAAGATCTATTGTGAATAGAATTCCTTTTGAGCAGTCTATTAGAAATTAAAAATAAAAGCCCACTTAAAAAGTGAGCTTTTATGAATTTAAATTTTTATGTAAGAGAAACTTGATGAGTAAGTAGTGCCATCATAAGTTTCTGAGAATGAACCACTAAATATTGTATTATTTTGTGAGAAAGTAAGTTCTACGGAGCTATTATCTCCATCTTCAGAAATATTATAGGTAGTAGCGTTTGTGTTTTCCCAAGTAAAAGTACCATTGTCAACATTTTCACAAACAGCATCTCCATTTCCATTATAACTTTCATCATAACTAACTTGAGAACCGTTTCCGTTTTCTAAAAAAGTTAATGTGCTTTTTCTAGTACAATCAGTTGTTGTTTCTTCACCATTTTCGGTTTGAGATTTTAATTGCCATGTTCCGATTATAATATTTGATGAAGACGTGTCGTCATCACTAGATGAACAAGAGGATAAGCATATAATAAAAGTAAGTAAATAGATGATTTTTTTCATGATAAATTTATTTTAAGGTGCAATTTAGTTAATGAATATCTATTATAGTATTTTTATTTCATCTTTTTTTAAAAATTATTTTGTTTTTTAATTAAAACATAGACAATGAAGTACCTAATTGATTAAAAGGTTGTTTTCGTATAAATAGTCTCACTTATAAAGAAGTTATTGTGAATCGAATTCCTTTTGAGCAGTCTATTAGAAAATAAAAATAAAAGCCCACTTAAAAAGTGAGCTTTTATGGATTTAAATCTTTATGTAACTTGAAGTTGATGTATAAGTAGTACCGTCATAAGTTTCTGAGAATGAGGTGCTAAAAATTGTGTTGTTTTGTGAGAAAGTGAGTTCTACGGAATTGCTTTGTCCATCTTCAGAAACATTATAGGTAGTAGCATTTGTGTTTTCCCATGTAAAAGTGCCATTGTAATCATTTTCACAAACAGCATTTCCAGCTCCATCATAACTTTCATCATAACTAATTTGAGAACCGTTTCCGTTTTTTAAAAAAGTTATTGTGCTTTTTCTAGTGCAATCAGTTGTTCTTTCTACACCATTTTCGGTCTCAGATTTTAATTGCCATGTTCCAATTATAATATTTGATGAAGACGCGTCGTCATCACTAGATGAACAAGAGGATAAACAAATAATAACAGTAAGTAAATAGATAATTTTTTTCATAATAATTTTATTTTGATGCCAATATTACTTAATAATCTTGAGCTGCCTAAAAAAAATAGGGTAGTTTTCCCTACCCGTTTGGTTTAGTTGCTTGTGAATTAGGGTTTTAATTTTCAAGTAAAAGGATAAAAATTAAAAACCTAATTTATTAGGAGGTTGTAGGCCTATAAATAGCTTCACTTGTAAAAAAGTTATTGTGAATAGAATTCCTTTTGAGCAGCGTATAAGAAGTTAAATAGAAGTATGCAGTTGAGTAACTGTTACTGAAAACTGCAACAGCTTACTTAATTCTATTTTTTATCCAAAACCTCTTTTTCGGCTTTTTCCCAAGATCTCTTTTCTCTCATTTTTTTGTAGAGTCTAATTCCTAACATCATTAAAACTCCAAAAAGAAGAATACCTGCAACGCCCCAAATCCAATTTATGGCACTTTGTAAGGTTACTAAAAATACGACTGCAAATAAGATGATTGTTGCAACTTCATTCCATATTCTTAGTTTGAATGCGGAATATTTTATAATGTCATTTTGTAATTGTTTGTAGATTTTCTGACAAGAATAATGATAAAAATAGAGCGCTAAAACAAAAGCGAGTTTTACATGCATCCAAGGCATTTCTAAATAATAAGGATTTTTATAGAGCATCCAAAAAGCAAAGAAACTTGCTAAAATTGCGGAGGGCCATGTAATAATGTACCACAATCTTTTACTCATTAACTTATACTGAGTTTGTAAAATTTCTTTTGCAGGTTCTGGTTTTTTTTCTGCTTCTACATGATAAATAAATAAACGAATTATATAGAATAAACCAGCAAACCAAGTAACAACAAAAATAATGTGTAATGCTTTTACGTATAAGAAATCCATAGTTTTATAATTTTAGTTTCTAAATTTTGCTATTCGTTTGCAAACAAGTTTAGCCCTGATTGAAATGACATCTTTTTTTGTACTAAAGTAAATTTAGCATAAAAAAGATATAAAGAAAAGCAGGAAATAGCTTCTTATATTTTTAATTATTTTTCCAATCATTAATCCAGTTTACCATAACATCTACCCAGTCATCATTGTCATTCATACAAGGTATATGTTTGTACTCTGTTCCGCCAAATTTTAAGAATTCTTCTTTTCCTTCCATGGCAATTTCCTCTAAAGTTTCTAAACAATCAGAAACAAAAGCAGGAGTAATAACTGCTAATTTTTTCTTTCCTTCTGATGGAAATTTTTCTAACTCAAAATCTGTATATGGTTTTAACCAAGGATCTTTTAATAAGCGAGACTGAAATGAATTGCTCCAAGTTCCTTCTTTCAAATTTAAGAATTTTGCAATTTCTTTTGTTGTTTCAAAACATTGGTGTCTGTAACATGTATAATGTGCTACAGAATTACGTTCGCAACAAGAACCGTCTAGTTTACAGTGACTTTTTGTAGGATCTGATTTTTTAATGTGACGTTCTGGAATTCCGTGATAAGAAAATAATATATGATCGTAGTCAAATCCTTTTAAGTGATTCGCAATATTATCGCTCATCGCTTTTATATAATCTGGTTTGTTATAAAAAGGAGGTAAAGTATCTAGTTTTACTTGCGGATATTTAGCTGCCAAAATTTCTTCTGCTTGCGTAACCACAGTTTCATAAGAAGACATTGCGTAATGAGGGTATAAAGGCGCTAAAAAGATTTCTGTTACACCTTTATCAACCAATTCTTTGATGCCTTTTTCCATGCTCATAGAGCCGTAACGCATTGCTAAAGTAACAGGAATGTCTACTTTTTGTTTTATCTTTTTTGTAAACCGCTCTGAAATTACCACTAATGGAGAACCTTCTTTCCACCAGATTTTTTTGTAAGCAGCACCAGATTTTTTTGGTCTCACATTTAATATGATTCCTTTAATAAGTATCCAGCGTTTCCAAAACGGAATGTCAATAACGCGTTCATCCATTAAAAATTCACCTAAATATCTTTTAACGTCTTTTGTTTCTGTAGAATCTGGCGATCCTAAATTGTTTAGTAAAATTCCTTTCATTTTTATGCTGAATTTATTTCAATTTCTTTTTATTTAGTATTCAATTGATTTGTAACCTCATACAGAGTTATAGCTAAACTATGTACTACATTCATAGATGAGTTTCTACCATACATTGGTATTGCAATAGTTTCATCTGTTAAATTAATGTTTTCAATTCCGTTTCTTTCACTTCCCAAAAGTAAGACGATTTTTTTATGTTTTTTAAAATTAAAATCTTGAATATTGATACTTTTATCAGTAATTTCTATACCTACTATTGTATTTCCTTCTGCTTTTAATTGATGAATTGTTTGCTCAAAATTGTTGTAAAATTCATGTTTTATTTCGGCAATAGTGTTTCTTGCCGTTTTTATAACTTTTCTGTTTTCTAATGACGGTGAATTTTCATGAAAATAAATTTTTTCAACACCAAAACTTTCAGAAATCCTGAAACACATTCCTATATTTTCTGGAGTTCTGATGGCATCACAAACAATTGTAATTGGAAATTGTTGTTGCTTATTTTCTATGTCGTAATGTGTTAATTGTTTCAATTTGTTTTTGTTTCAAAGTTGAGATTTCTAATTAGTTATCTTAAACCAAGTAGAAATACTTAAAAAAGCGCATTTTAAAATAACATTTGTTACAAACTTTAATTTGTGCTAACGGCTACTTCATTACTTATTAAGGCTCATTACATATTTTTTTGGCGTTGTGCCAAACTTTTTCTTAAAAGCAGCAATAAAATGACTCGCTGTACTATAACCTACTTTTGTGCCAACTTCATTTACGTTATATTGATTGCTTTCTAATAGTTTTCTGGCATGTTCCATTTTGTAATCAAACAAAAAACTATAAACGGTATCTCCATAAATTTGTTTAAAACCTTCTTTTAATTTCTTTAAGTTTAAACCAATTTCATTTGCTAGTTCTTGTAAACTTGGTGGTTCTGCCATTCTAGAAATAATAATTTCTTTCGCTTTTCTAATTTTAAGAACATTCTGTTCATCAACTAAAAAAGGACAATATTCACCATTATTATTTTCTTCTTGCTGAAAATGAAGACTTAATAATTCGTATACTTTTCCTTTTACATACAGATCTCTAATAGAACTATTTATATTTGAGTTGATAATTTGCTGTAAAACAATAGAAACCATTGGTTTTATCTCACTATCATCATAATATTTTTTGTGGCTATTTTCATCACTTAAAAAAGGAATATAACCAGATTCTTTAGAGAATAATGAATGAAATTTTTCTATTGAAATTAATAAAGAAAGTAAGGTTGTTTTAGGTTGAATTTCTAAATTAATAGGTAAAGTTCTTTGCGGATTGTATAGCAGAATAGACCTATTGTCTAAAACATCAAAAGTGTAAGAACTGTTGTTAAAGATGAATTTTGATTTTCCTCTTAAACAAAAGTGAATTTGTATAAAAGTGCTATTTATTTCTCTTTCAAAATTAAGTACTTCTTTGCTTTCGTTCTGAAAATGAAGTACATAAAAACCTTTTTCTAAGTTGATTTCTTCAAAAGTACTTTCTCCGACATTTTTAAACATACCTATTTCTTTAATTCAAGTGTTTTTATTTAGATTCATTCTATATAGAAATGAATAAAAAGCTTGATTTGTTAGCAAAAATAGTGCTTTTAGACATTTTTTCTATTAAAATGTTGATAAAAAACATTTAACGATATAAAAAGTACTTGCAGCGACATTTTTTTCTAAGTTAAGTTTATACTTTTGTCTAACTTTTACAAATAGATGCAAGAGGATAAGCAAGAACATTTTTACAATATTGGCGTTAGTTATAAAAAAGCTGATGCAAACACGCGTGGTAAATTTTCTTTATCTAAAGAAAACCAGATTTCGTTGTTAGAGCTTTCTAAAGAGAGAGGTTTTGACGGTGTCTTTATCATATCTACATGTAATAGAACTGAAATAAGTGGTTTTGCAGAACGTCCTTGTCAATTAATAGAACTTCTATGTGAGTTTTCTGAAGGTACAATTCAAGAATTTGCTAAAATTTCTAATGTTTACAAAAACCAAGAAGCTATTCAGCAATTGTTTAGAATTGGTACAGGATTGGAAAGTCAGATTTTAGGAGATTATGAAATTGTAGGTCAATTAAGACAATCTTTTAAATTAGCTAAATCTCTAAAAACTACAAATGCTTATTTAGAGAGGTTAATAAATAGTGTTTTGCAGGCAAGTAAACGCGTAAAGAACGAAACAAAATTAAGTTCTGGAACAACATCTGTTTCTTATGCAGCTGTTCAATTTATTATTAAAAATTTACCAGATTATAATTCTAAAAACATTTTAGTTTTTGGTTTAGGTAAAATGGGTAAGTATACTTGTAAAAATTTAGCTGAATACACACAAAACAAAACTGTTTGTTTAATAAATAGAACGGAAGAAAAAACTACAGAATTTGTAAAAGAACATACTTCTATTAGAAAAGCTGTCATAGAAAATTTATCAGAAGAAGTTGAAAAGGCAGATGTTTTAATTGTTTCTACAGGAGCAGATACTCCAACAATTACAAAAGAACATATTTCTAAAAACAAAGAATTATTAATTTTAGACTTATCAATGCCAGAAAATGTAGCTAAATCTGTTGCTAATTTAGAGGGTATTTCTTTGGTTAATATAGATGAACTTTCTAAAATTACTGATGAAACTTTAGTTGTTCGTCAACAAGAAGTTCCTTTTGCAGAAGCAATTATAGAAACGCATAAAGCAGAATTTAACGATTGGTTAAATCATAGAAGATTTACGCCAGCAATTGCTGCGTTAAAAAAATCTTTAGAAAATATAAAAAACAACGAAATTAATTTTCAGAAGAAAAAAATTGTTGATTTTGATGAAAGTCAAGCAGAAATATTAACTTCACGTTTTATCCAAAAAATAACAACACAATTTGTGAAACATTTAAAAGATGAAGAAACATCTGTTTCACAAAGCCTTCAAGTAATAAATAAGGTTTTTCAATCTTAAACTAAACTCCATGCAGAAAATAATAAGAATAGGAACTCGCGATAGCCAATTAGCGCTTTGGCAAGCAAACAAAGTGCGTAAAGAATTAAAAGAGTTAGGCTATGAATCCGTATTAGTTCCTATGAAATCTACAGGAGATATTGTTTTAGACAAGCCTTTGTATGAAATGGGAGTTACAGGAATTTTTACGAAAATTTTAGATGTTGCTATGTTAAAGGGTGATATTGATATTGCTGTACATTCGTTAAAAGATGTGCCTACCGTTTTACCAGAAGGAATTATACAAGCTGCCGTGCTAAGACGTGATGATTATTCTGATGTTTTAATATTTAAAGGGACTGAAGAGTTTTTTGGAGAACAAAATGGAGTTATTGCTACTGGAAGTTTAAGAAGAAAAGCGATGTGGTTAAATAGGTATCCAACACATACAGTAGTAGGTTTAAGAGGAAATGTAAATACACGTTTAGATAAACTAGAAAACAGTGATTGGAATGGAGCCATTTTTGCTGCAGCTGGATTATATAGAATAGGAAAAAAACCAGAAGATGCAATTAGTCTTTCTTGGATGATTCCTGCACCAGGACAAGGTGCAATTATGGTAACATGTTTAGATAATGATGATTATTCTTTAGATGCATGTGAGCAATTAAATCATAAAGAAACAGAAATTTGTACCACTGTAGAACGTGAGTTTTTAAATTTATTAGAAGGTGGTTGTACTGCACCAATAGGAGCTTTGGCTTATATAGATGGAAAAACAGAAGAAGTTAATTTTAAAGGAGTTTTATTAAAAAAAGACGGTTCTAAAAAAATTACAGTTAATAAAAACGCCAAAGTAGGAAGTCATGAATTTTTAGCAAAAGATTGTGCAGATTACGTAATTAATAGAGGTGGTAAAGAGCTGATGTTAGAAGATGAAGAGGTTTCTGCTAATTTACAAACGGTCTATTCAACAAAAAAACTTTCAGAACTTCAAAAAGAAACATTATCAAATACAATTGGTATTGAAGACAGCGATTTTATTAAAATACGTTTTAATAGAATCCCTGCTAAAGTGATGAAAAATGAGATTGAAAATGTAATCATTACAAGTCAGAATGGAGTGGAATCACTTTTAAATTCTTTCACCAAAAATGAAATGAATTTCAAGAATATTTATTGTGTTGGTAGAAGAACAAAAAAACTGATTGAAAATAGAATTGGTAAAGTTACGCACGTTGCAAAGAATGCAAAAGTACTAGCAGAATATTTATCAAAAGAATTAGAGAGTAAACAAGTTACCTATTTCTGTAGTAATGTAAGATTAGATGTTTTACCAGCTTCTTTAAAGGCTCAGAATATTACTGTTAATGAAGTTGAAGCATATAAAACAATGTTAAGTCCTATTAAACTTGATGATTCAGTTTCTGGAGTTTTGTTTTATAGTCCATCAGGAATTGAAAGTTACTTAAAAGAAAATACAACAGATAAAGTTGCTTTTTGTATTGGAGAAACTACAGCAGTAGAAGCTAGAAAACATTTTAAAAATGTAGAAGTTGCAAATTTACCAAGTGTTGATAGTGTGTTAGAAATGGTAAATACTCATTTTACAAGCCCATCCTAACCTTCCCAAAGGGAAAAGGAATAGTTTGTGGAAGCAACAATAAAACAACGGAGCATGTTCCGCTGTGAAAATATAAAGAATATTAACCGCACAAATTGCATTGTGCTCCCCTTTGGGGAAACAGGGGTTTATTATGTTTAGAACAAGAAGACTTAGAAAATCAGAAGGAATTAGAAGATTAGTTAAAGAAACTAGACTTTCTGTAGATGATTTTGTATATCCTCTTTTTATTGAAGAAGGGGAAAATATAGAAACAGAAATTGTTTCTATGCCGGGAATCAAACGTTTTTCTTTGGATCGTATTTCTAAAGAATTAGATGAGGTTGTTGCATTAAATATACCTGCTGTTTTATTATTCGGAATTCCATCTCACAAAGATGATGAAGGAACAGAAACTTGGAATGAGAACGGAATTATGCAACAAGCAATTCGTTTTATAAAAAAGAACTATCCAAGTTTATATGTAATTACAGATGTTTGTTTTTGTGAATATACTTCTCATGGTCATTGCGGAATTATACATGATAATGATGTAGATAATGATGCAACTTTAGTAAATATTGCAAAACAAGTTATTTCGCATGCAAAAGCAGGAGTAGATATGGTTGCACCTTCAGGAATGATGGATGGAACGATAGATATGGTGCGTCAATCTTTAGATAATACCGGTTTTGTAAATTTGCCAATTATGGCATATTCTGTAAAATATGCATCGGCCTTTTATGGCCCTTTTAGAGATGCTGCAGATTCTGCCCCAACTTTTGGAGACAGAAGAACGTATCAAATGGATCCATCAAACAGAGATGAAGGAATGCGTGAAGCTACTTTTGATGATCAAGAAGGAGCCGATATTTTAATGGTAAAACCAGCACTGTCTTATTTGGATATCATTAGAGATTTAAAAAATAATTTTGATAGACCAATTGCATGTTATAATGTAAGTGGAGAGTACGCAATGGTAAAAGCTGCTGCAGAGAAAGGTTGGATTGATGGAGAAAAAGTAATGATGGAAAGTTTACTGTCGATGAAAAGAGCAGGAGCAGACATTATTATTACTTATTTTGCTAAAGAAGCTGCAAGAATTCTGTTGAAGCGTTAAATCGTTTAACATTTACACGATTAAACAAATACACAATTACACATTATGTTTAAGAAATCAGAAAAATTATATAAAAAAGGATTAGTAAACTTAGTTGGAGCAGTAAACTCTCCAGTTAGAGCCTTTTCATCAGTTGGTGGAAATCCGTTGTTTATTAAAAAAGCAAAAGCAAGTAAAATTACTGATGTTGATGGAAATGAATATGTAGATTTAGTACTTTCTTATGGGCCAATGATTTTAGGTCATCGTCATAAAAAGGTGCAAAAAGGTGTAGAGAAAGCTTTGAAGAATGGATATTCTTTTGGAGCATCTACAGAAAATGAAATAAAATTAGCAAAAATTGTTTGTGATGCTTTTCCAGAAATGGACAAAGTTCGTTTTGTAAACTCAGGAACAGAAGCTGTTATAAGCGGAGTTCGTTTGGCAAGAGCATTTACAGGAAAAGATAAAATAATAAAATTTTCGGGTTGTTACCACGGGCATCAAGATTCATTGTTAGTGGCAGCTGGTTCAGGCTTAGCAACTTTAAGTTTACCAGGCTCTAAAGGGGTTCCGGACGGAGCCGTTAAAAATACTTTAATCGCGACCTATAATGATTTAGAAAGTGTAAAAAAACACTTTGAAGAACATACTGATATTGCAGCTGTAATTATTGAGCCAATTTGTGGTAATATGGGGGTTGTAATTCCGCAGAATAACTTCTTGAAAGAATTAAAAGAATATTTAGAAACCAAAGGAGCTTTATTAATTGCGGATGAAGTTATGACGGGTTTTCGTTCTAAATTTGGTGGAGCGCAAGAACTATTAGGTGTTACTGCAGATATTACTTGTTTAGGAAAAGTAATTGGTGGTGGTTTTCCTGTTGGAGCTTATGGAGCAAGAAATGAAATTATGCAAGAAGTTGCACCTTTAGGAGGAATGTATCAAGCAGGAACGTTAAGTGGAAACCCTATTGCCATGGCAGGAGGAATTGCTACTTTAACAGAACTGAAAAAGCAAAACCCTTATAAAAAGTTTGAAGAAACAGCAAGTATTTTAGAAGTGATTCTACTTGAAACTGCTAAAAAATATAATGTAGATTTAGTTGTAAATCGTTTTGGTTCTATGATGAACCCTTTCTTTACAAAAGGAAAAGTCACCAATTTCGATGAAGCACAAACTTCTGATACCAAAAAGTTTGCAATCTTCTTTTGGGAAATGATAAAAAACGGCGTGTTTTTACCTCCATCACAATTTGAAGCTTGGTTTTTATCATCCGCTTTAAAAGACAAGGATATTAAAATAATAGCAGAAGCAGTTGACAAAGGGATGTTAGCAGTTTCAAAAATGTAAAAAGAAGTAACCGCAAAGACACAAAGGAAAGCGCAAAGTTCGCTAAGTAATATTTACAAAACCTTTGTGCCCTTTGCTAAAATATTTAGCGCTTTTGAGTTTAAATTTATAAAATGACCGAAAACGAGATTTCTAAAATTATTGTCGATTGTGCATTAAAAGTTCATAGAGCTTTAGGTCCTGGTCTTTTAGAAAGTTCTTATGAAGAGTGTTTGTTTTATGAGTTAAAAAAAAGAAACTTAAAAGTAGAAAAACAAAAAGCATTGCCTTTAATTTATGAGGAAGTAAAACTCGAAATAGGATATAGAATAGATTTAATTATTGAAGATAAAGTAATTGTTGAATTAAAATCAGTGGAAACCATAAATGATGTTCATTTAGCTCAAGTTTTAACTTATTTAAAACTTTCTGAATGTAAATTAGGGTTGTTAATTAATTTCAACGTTTCTTTAATAAAATACGGAATTAAAAGAGTAGTAAATAATTTGTAATTAAAAGAACTGCAAAGAGACAAAGGAAAGCGCAAAATTCGCTAAGAAAAATTTATAAAACCTTTGCGAACTTTGCGAAAAAACATAGCGCCTTTGCGTTTAAACTTATGATAAAAAACGATTTATTTTTAAGAGCATTAAAAGGAGAAATAGTAGATCGTCCACCAGTTTGGATGATGCGTCAAGCAGGAAGGTATTTGCCAGAATTTCAAGTAATCAAAAAGAAATATGATTTCTTTACACGTTGTCAAACTCCAGAACTAGCATCAGAAATTACCGTGCAGCCTATTAGAAGATATGGTATGGATGCTGCAATCTTGTTTTCAGATATTTTGGTAATTCCGCAAGCAATGAATATTGAAGTGCAAATGAAACCAGATTTTGGTCCTTATTTGCCTAATCCAATTCGTACTCAAAAAGATTTAGATCGTGTAATTGTTCCAGATGTTCATGAATCTTTAGGATATGTGATGGAAGCAATAAAAGCAACCAAAGAAAAGCTAAATGATGAAGTTCCATTAATTGGTTTTGCAGGTTCGCCTTGGACCATTTTGTGTTATTGTGTGCAAGGTCAAGGTTCTAAAAACTTTGATAAAGCAAAAGAATTATGTTTTACAAGCCCCGTTATAGCACATTCATTATTGCAAAAAATTACAGACACAACGATTGCATATTTAAAAGCAAAAGTTGCTGCTGGAGTAGATGCAGTTCAAATTTTTGATTCTTGGGGCGGAATGTTATCTCCTGTAGATTATCAAGAATTTTCATGGCAATATATGCAGCAAATTATAGATGCATTAAAAGACGAAACTCCAGTAATAGCTTTTGGTAAAGGTTGTTGGTTTGCTTTAAATGATATGGCAAAATCTGGTGCTTCTGCTTTGGGTGTAGATTGGACTTGTTCTGCAAGAAATGCACGTTATTTATCTGGTGGAAAAATTACTTTGCAAGGTAATTTTGATCCATCTCGTTTATTTTCTCCACCAGCAGAAATTAAAAAAATGGTAACTCAAATGATTAACGAGTTTGGTAAAGACAGATATATTGTAAATTTAGGTCACGGAATTTTGCCTAATATTCCGTTAGAAAATGCGAAAGCATTTGTAGATGCTGTAAAAGAATATAAAGCAAACTAAAATAAAAATATTTTGGGCGTTACTTTGTGCTGATGAAAAATCAGCATAAAGTCGCGCTTTTCATTTTATCTTTTTTATACTGAATCTAGTTCAGCATAAAAAAGGATGCCATTACAATCGCTAACGCAAGCCAACGCTAATGATTAAAAATATACTTTCAGGAATAAAAGCTTATGTTGGTACTTTTAGTTTAATTTCTAAACTAAAACTCTGGAAATATTTTGCAATACCAATTCTTATTAGTGTGTTTACTGCTACAATTATTGGTTTTACTGCGTATAGTTTATCAGACAATATTGGTCTTTTTTTAGCAAAAATTTGGATTTGGGATTGGGGCAAAGAAACAGTAACTACAATTACTTCAATTGTTGGTGGAATTTTTGTTTTAGCCATTGGTTTAATTTTATATAAGCATATTGTTTTAGCATTATCAGCACCATTTATGAGTATTGTTTCTGAGAAGATAGAAATTCATATTAATGGAAGTTTAAAACACCTTTATAGAAAAACTACTTTTCAAGAACAATTGTGGAGAGGAATTAGAATTAATGTCAGAAATTTAGGAAAAGAATTATTGATTACAATTCCGATCCTATTGTTAAAATTTATTCCTTTAGTAAATATTTTTTCAACTATTTTATTGTTTTCAGTACAAGCTTATTATGCTGGTTTTGGGAATATGGATTATACACTAGAAAGGCATTTAAATTATAAAGAAAGTATCAATTTTGTGGGTAAAAATAAAGGTGTTTCTATAGGAAATGGAATCGTTTTTATGTTGTGTTTATTAATTCCTGTTTTAGGAATTATAATCGTTTTACCATTATCAGTAACTGCAGCATCAGTAAAAACAGTTGCCTTGTTAAATAAAGAAAATGAAAGATCAGTTTTATAAGTACATAGAAAATTTACAAAATACAATTACTTCTAAATTAGAAGAGGTTGATGGATTGGCAAAATTTCAAGAAGATATTTGGGAAAGAAAAGAAGGTGGTGGAGGTAAAACGCGTGTTATAGAAAACGGAGCCGTTTTTGAAAAAGGAGGTGTAAATATTTCTAAAGTTTTTGGAGAATTACCAGAAGCATTAAGAAAGCAATTTGGCGTAAAAGAAGGAAATTTCTTTGCTTGTGGATTAAGTTTAGTCATGCATCCTATAAATCCTTTTGTGCCAACTGTACATGCAAATTGGCGTTATTTTGAAATGTATGATGACGTTGGAAATATTGTTACGCAATGGTTTGGTGGAGGTCAAGATTTAACACCTTATTATTTATTTGATGAAGATGCAATTCATTTTCACACCGTTTGTAAATCAGCTTGTGATAAGCATCATTCAGCATTTTATCCGAAGTTTAAAAAAACATGTGATGACTATTTCTGGAATACTCACAGAAATGAAGCACGCGGAATTGGAGGTTTGTTTTTTGATTATCAAAAAGAAAATGAAGAATTTTCTATAGAAGATAGATTCAATTTTGTTACCCAAGTTGGAAATAGTTTTTTAGAAAGCTATGTTCCTATTGTTGAAAAAAGAAAAGAAACTCCATTTACAACAACACATAAAGATTGGCAAGAAATTAGACGTGGACGTTATGTAGAATTTAATTTAGTGCATGATAGAGGAACTCTTTTTGGATTAAAAACAAACGGAAGAATAGAAAGCATTTTAATGAGTTTACCGCCAATTGTTCAATGGAAATACAATCATCAACCAGAAGAGAATTCTGAAGAAGAAAAACTTTTAACGGTTTTGATGAAACCTAAAGATTGGGTTTAATTATTAAATTAATGTGAGGTTAATGACCAAGCTATTTATGGTTAAAACTAATTTAAAATAAAAAAAGCAGGAACATTGTTCCTGCTTTTTCAACTAATTTAAATATAATTTTTAGAAAGAAATTACAACTTCAAGTACAACATCATGCATTTCTGCACCAGATAAATTAGACCATAATGGATCAGAATTATAAGATTGCTTTACATATTCTGCTTTCATTAAAATGTTTTTTGTCATAAACCAACCTGCACCAATATTGGTTCTAGTAATCTCTTGATCGTTCGGTTTTGTTCCTCCAGAAGCATATTGTTTATTTCCATTTACAGCGTTATATCTTCCTGCAACATAAAATTGGCCTTGTTCTCCAAATCTGTATAATAATTCAGTTCCTAGTTGAGTGAAAGACCCTTTTTCTTCTCCTTCTTTTCTATTTCCTTTACTTACCTCATAAATTCCAAAGAACTCTAAACCTTTGTATTGTATAAAAGGATTTATTTGGTAAGAAGTATTATTTTTAAATCCAGGAGTAAATCTTGCTGCAAAGTCACCACCCTCTTTTAAATTACCTCCAATATTTGCGTTAAATATGTTATAATATCTTCCACCAGCTCTATCTCCACTGTACAGGTGATCACCATTGTTATATCCGCTCTCACTAATAAAAGACCCTGTTAAACGAACTCTTAATGCTTCATTTACTTCACGGTCAATACCTGCTTTAGCATAGAAAGTAGTTTTAAGGTCTTTCTCTCCTACAATAGTAGTAGAACCATAACCGGTTACAGAATTTTCTACAGTAGAGTTTAATAGACCGTTAGAGACACCTAATACAAATAAATAATCTTTAGGTTGTAGCGTAATTTCTATAAAAGGTTCTACTGTATAAGCATCCATAATATAATTACCAACAAAAGGATTGTAAATAGCCATTGCATTATCAGATCTTCTAAAATGCGCATCACCATAGTTTAGTTGATCTACACCAACTCTTATTGATGTTATATTCATAACGTTTTTTAAGAAGTCTTTTTTTATAAAATCTAGTTTATCCATTTGAACATAACCACCTTTTACCCATGTTTCATTGTGGTGTTTAGCAGAAAGAAAAGTTCTTAAATGCATTCTAAAGCCATCTGATAATTGTACATCAAAATTTAAGTTAGCTGTAGGTAAGTTAACATTATCTCCAATTGTAGTTAGGTTACCCAAATCATTAGAGTGATCTAATGCCTGAAATTGGATAGCAAAATCTGCACCTATTTTAACTACTAGTTTTTCAAATTCGATATCATTTGTTTTTTTAGTTTCAAAAACATTTAACCCATCATATCCTGCTTGTCTAAGATATTGAACTTCTTGGGAGAATGTGTTCACTCCAAAAAGAGTAACCATTGCAATTAGTGCTAATTTTTTTATTGTTTTCATGATTGCTTCTGTTTATATTAAAATTTTAGGTTGAATTCAATTGTTATTTCATTACCAGTTTTTATTGTGCCTAGTAATGCTGTTGGTGGTTTTATGCCAAAGTCAGTCATTTTTAATTTATGCTTTCCAATGAGCGTAATTTCATTTCCTAATTTGTTAATAGTAGTAAGTACAGCTACATTTTTAGTGATTCCAGCAATAGTTAAATTGCCTTTAAGTTTAATATTTATGGAATCTGTATTTTCAGAAATAATTTCACCTTTTTTAAAAATGAAAGTTATTAGTGGAAACTCTTCAGCTTTTAAGGCTTTATAAGTAAGCTTATCCATTAATTTCTTTCCACTTTTAATACTTGTAGCTTCTATTTTAACTTCTAAGGTTTCTATAGCGATATCATAATAATTATTTATCTCAATTTTTGCAGCTGTCTTCTCTACTTTGCTTACCCAATCATGCAGGGTAGAAGTTCCGTTAACTAATACACTACTTGGTAGTTTGATGTCAAGTAGTACGTTTTTTAAAGCTTCTTGACTTTGAATTGTAGTTGTTACAATTAGTAACATAATAATTGAGCTGATCACTTTTTTCATGACTAATATTATTTATAAGGCAAATTTATATAGGATATAAATTTTAATACATGATAAATATCATGAACCCTATTTTTTTTATAAATAGAATAAAATTACAATGCTTAATTAAATGTATTTAGTGAAATAGTTAGTAAAGTATGATTATCATTATTAATAATGTAAAATTAAAATTTAATACATATTTTATTTTTTCATCTTTTTTACTGAGAAAACATTGTTTTTTAGTATTTTTGCATTCTGAAAAAATGATATAAATGGCAAGATTCGAATTAAAGTTACCAAAAATGGGAGAAAGTGTTGCAGAAGCAACAATTACTTCTTGGTTAAAGGAAATTGGAGATTCTATTGAGTTAGATGAAGCTGTTGTAGAAATTGCTACAGATAAAGTAGATTCTGAGGTACCAAGTGAAGTAGAGGGTACGTTAGTAGAAATCTTATTTGACAAAGACTCTGTCGTAGAAGTTGGAGAAACAATTGCTATAATTGAAACTGCGGGAGGAAATGATACTTCTGTAAAAAAAGAACCTAAGAATGAGGTGCCTAAAGCAGTAGCAGAAATAGAAGAATCTATTGAAAAAGTTGTTGATGTATCTACAACTCCTATTACTAAAACATCTGAGTCTGGAAAGTTCTATTCGCCACTAGTTAGAAATATTGCAAAAACAGAAAAAGTTTCTATGCAAGAGTTAGAAGCAATCACTGGAAGTGGAAAAGATGGAAGAGTTACTAAAGATGATATTTTATTATTTATTAAAGATAGAACTTCTGAACCAAAAAAGACCAAAGAAGTAAAATCAGAAGAAAAAACTACGGTTAAGTCAATTAAAAAAGAGCAACAAAAAGTTGCGCCAGTTTCTATTGTTGGAGGAGATGAAATTATAGAAATGACTAGAATGGGGAAATTGATCTCCAAACATATGGTAGATTCTTTACACGTTGCTGCTCATGTACAGTCATTTATAGAAATTGATGTAACTAATATTGTAATATGGAGAAATAAAGTAAAAGATGCTTTCTTTAAAAGAGAAGGTGAAAAACTTACTTTTACCCCAATTTTAATGCATGCAGTTGCAAGTACAATTAAGAAATATCCAATGGTAAATATTGCTATAAATGGTGATACTATCATTAAAAAGAAAAATATTAACCTTGGAATGGCTGCAGCTTTACCAGATGGAAACTTAATAGTTCCTGTTATAAAAAATGCAGATCAATTGAACCTTGTTGGTATGACAAAATCTGTAAATGATTTGGCAAATAGAGCAAGAAACAATGCATTAAAACCTGATGACATTCAAGGAGGAACTTACACAGTAACAAATGTTGGTAGTTTTGGTTCTGTAATGGGAACACCAATTATAAACCAGCCTCAAGTTGCAATTTTAGCTTTAGGAGCAATTAGAAAAATGCCTTCTGTAATTGAAACTCCTGAAGGAGATTTTATTGGTATTAGACAAAAGATGTTTGTTTCTCATTCCTATGATCATAGAGTTGTAAATGGTGCTTTAGGAGGTATGTTTATTAAAACTTTAAAAGAAACATTAGAAGCTTGGGATGTAAATCAAGATTTTTAAAATAAAATAAGAGCATAAAAAAACCTTGAGAATTTCTCAAGGTTTTTTTATGCTCTTATTTTTTACGATACAACCACCAATTCATATCTCTAGTAAGTTTGTAGCCTAGTTTTTCATAAATTTGTATAGCTGGGTTTCCTTTGTTAGTATGTAAAATAGGAAGTTTTTTTTCTTTTAAAATTTCTTTTGTTGTGTGTGAAATTAATTGTTTTGCTAATCCTTTTCTGGTGTAATCAGGATGTGTAACAACTGAGCTTACTTCTATAAAATCATCATTTTGCATTCTTTGACCAGAAATTGAGACTAATTTACCGTCCTTAAAAATACCAAAAAATTTCCCCATTTCAAAACCTCTTTTCTGATAAAATCCAGGCATTACTAACCATATTAAATCATAAACTTCATTACTGTTTTTATCTGTTAATAAAACAATTTCTTCTGTTATTTCAATATCAACAAAGCTATCTAAAATCATTTGACATCCATTAATTTTTTTCTCTAGAATAATATTATTAGTGTCTATTATAGGTGTTTGGTTTTCTGAAACCAAAAAGAAACGCTTAGCTATTTTAGCGTATTCATTTAATGCTTTTGCTGTTTTAGTTTCATCAAAGAAAGCACCAAATATACATACATCTGGTTGGTAAAATTGAACCCCATCATATTCTATAAGAAACTTTTTATGAGTTTCATTTAGAGAATACCAAACCGGATTTTTTAATTTTTCTTCTATTTTTTTCATCAAAAATAAATATAAAAAAAACTCGCAATACTTGCGAGTTTTTTAATGAAATATTGTTTCTAAAAAACCTAAGCTAACATTGTAACTGGGTTTTCAATAAACGTTTTTAATGTTTGTAAAAATTGAGCTCCAACAGCGCCATCAACAGTTCTGTGATCGCAAGTTAAAGTTAATTTCATTGTATTTCCAACAACAATTTGTCCGTTTTTAACAACTGGTTTTTCAACAATTGCACCTACAGATAAAATGGCAGAATTTGGTTGATTAATAATAGACGTAAAGTTTTCGATACCAAACATTCCTAAATTAGAAACTGTAAAAGTGCTTCCTTGCATTTCTGCAGGAGAAATTTTCTTATGTCTTGCTTTTCCTGCTAAATCTCTAACAGTTGCGCCAATTTGAGTTAAACTCATTTGGTTTGTATGTTTTACAACAGGAACTAATAACCCGTCATCTACAGCAACTGCAACACCAACATGAATATGACTATGGTAAACAGTATTATTGTCTGTCCAAGATGTATTTACTTGTGGGTGTTTTTGCAAAGCCATTGCACAAGCTTTTACAACCATATCATTAAAAGATACCTTTGTATCTGGAATTGCATTGATTGTTTTTCTAGAAGCCATAGCACTGTCCATATCAACTTCAATATTTAAACTGAAATCAGGAGCAGAAAATTTAGAGTTACCTAAAGATTTTGCAATTGCTTTACGCATTTGAGAATTCTTAACTTCTTTAGATTTTTCTTGACCTGCAGCAACTAAGTTTGTATCAGATGCAACTTCAACTTCAACTACTTTTGCAGCAGGAGTATAGTTTTCTACATCTTTTTTAATGATTCTTCCGTTTTCACCAGAACCAGTAACATCAGCTAAATTAATTCCTTTATCACTAGCAATCTTCTTAGCTAAAGGTGAAGCAAAAATACGTCTGTTAGAAGTAGTACTAGTTGTAGCAACTGGCTTTTTTTCTTCTACTTTATCAGCTATTTTTGTTTCCTTTTTGTCAGAAGTCGGTTTTTCTGCATCCATAGAGTTACCTCCATTGGCAACTATTGCAGAAACATCTGTTCCAGCAGGACCAATAATAGTTAACAAACTATCTACAGGAGCAGTTTCTCCTTCTTGAACGCCAATGTATAGTATTGTTCCTTCATAGAAACATTCAAACTCCATTGTAGCTTTATCTGTTTCAATTTCAGCAAGCATATCACCTTCTTCAACAGCGTCTCCAACTTTCTTTAACCATGTTGCCACAGTTCCATCTGTCATTGTATCACTTAAACGAGGCATCATAATTACTTGCACTCCCTCAGGAATTACAACAGCATCAGTAGCATCAACTTCGGCAGTAGTCTCTTCTTTTACTTCTTCTTTAGCCGCTGTTTTTTCAGATTCTGAACTTCCGCTAATAATTGCAGAAATATCTTCATCTTCTTCACCAATAATGGCAAGTAAAACATCTACTGGAGATGTTTCTCCTTCTTGAATACCAATATATAGTAACGTTCCTTCATAGAAAGATTCGAATTCCATTGTGGCTTTATCGGTTTCAATTTCAGCTAAAATATCGCCTTCTTCAATTTTATCACCAACATTTTTTAACCATTTTGCCACAACACCTTCTTCCATGGTGTCACTTAATCGGGGCATATTTATAATTGTAGCCATATCTTAACTTATAAAAGGATAATCTTCTTGTTCATACACCATATCATACATTTGTTGAACTTCTGGATAAGGAGATTCTTCTGCGAATTTCTCACATTCATTTACTCTCTCTTTTACATCCTTTACAATTGCAGCAATTTCTTCTTCAGTTGCATAATTCTTCTCTTTAATTATGTCTAAAACCTGTGTAATAGGATCTATTTTTTTGTATTCTTCTACTTCGTCTTTTGTTCTATAATGCTGTGCATCAGACATTGAGTGACCTCTATATCTGTACGTTTTCATTTCTAAAAAAGTAGGACCATCACCACGTCTTGCTCTTTGTATTGCTTCATCTACAGCTTCAGCAACCTTAATAGGATTCATGGCATCTACAGGTCCACAAGGCATTTCATAACCTAAACCTAATTTCCAAATATCTTCATGATTTGCCGTTCTATTTACAGAAGTTCCCATTGCGTAACCATTATTTTCTACAATAAAAATTACTGGTAATTTCCATAACATTGCCATATTAAAAGCTTCGTGTAAAGATCCTTGTCTTGCTGCACCATCACCAAAACAAGTTAAAGTAACAGCATCACTTCCTTTGTATTTATCTCCAAAAGCTAGACCAGCACCTAAAGGTATTTGTCCACCAACAATTCCGTGACCACCATAAAAACGAAATTCTTTAGAGAAAATATGCATAGAACCACCCATTCCTTTAGAGGTTCCAGTTACTTTTCCAAATAATTCTGCCATTACCTTTTTAGGATCTTCTCCCATACCTATTGGCTGAACGTGATTTCTATAAGCAGTAATCATTTTATCTTTCGATAAATCCATTGCATGCAATGCGCCAGCTAAAATAGCTTCTTGACCGTTATATAAGTGTAAAAAGCCTCTAACTTTCTGCTGTATGTAAACAGAAGCTAATTTGTCTTCGAACTTACGCCAGAAAAGCATGTCTTTGTACCAGTCTAAATAGGTTTGTTTGGTAATTTTTTTCATTCTGATGAATTCTTGTTTGTTTAATCAGATGTTATATTGTACAGTCTGAAGGACAAAAATAACTGTTTTAAATAGAATAAAAAAAAGAGATTAAAAGAATTTAACTCAAACGATGTAGTTAAGGGTTTATTTGTCTTTTGCAATGACTAAAGTAGCTTTTGCTCCTGTTGCTAAATTCCATTCATTAGAGGACAGTAACATACCTGCATCATTGTACACTTTAAATGCAGCTGTATTTGGTCCTGAAGAGCCTTGATTTAAGGCTTTAAAGGCAATTTTATTTATTCCAACTTCTAGTGGAAGCGTGAATTTTTGGTAATTTTGTTTTAAAATAATATTTGAAATAACAGGAATATCATTTACAAAAATGGTAACTCTATCTCCATCTGGATATTGAAAATCTCTACAAATAATATTTACACTTTTGGAGTTGGTTCTAAAACTTCCTAAATCTTGATCTATTTTAGGGTAAATATATTGTCCGTTTATTTTCTTAAAAGCTTTTAAAAAACGCTCTTCACTCAATTTTTCTTGCGTAATAATGCCTTTATTATTTATACTTTGCTCAGCTTGTTTATTTTTATATTTTTCTTGTTCTTTATCGAAAGCACTTTTAAAACCATCACTTCCATTTAGTTCAATAGATTTAGGTTTTTCTGCAATTTTAGCATTGTTTTTAACAACTGCTTTAATCTCTCCATTCTTTTTGTTGCCTCTACTATTATCTAATTGTGCTAACAGCTGCGTAGTTGAAAGTGCAAAAATTATAAAAGTTAAAATTTTAATAGATTGATTCATTTATAGTTTTATTGCTGACAATTTGTTTGCAAATATAATGCCGATTTAAAATGATATTCTTTAAATTTCGTTAAAACTTATTATTCTATAGGAAAATTAAAATACGTTTTAGGAAAAGGTTCATTCTTTAATGTAAAATGCCACCATTCATTGTCATAAGGTGTAAAGCCATTTTCTAACATTATTTCACGTAAAAAAAATCTATTTCTTTTCTGAATTGTTGTTATTTTATTATAAAACGGATGCGATTCTTTACCAAAGAAATCATAAGGATTCCCCATGTCTAATTCTTCTTCAGTTTTAATATTTACAATTGTTAAATCAACTGTGCTACCTCTTGTGTGACCAGACTTTGAAGCAATATAGCCTTGGTTAAAAAGCTGACTTTTTGGTACGTTTGGATAGTATTGTTTCTTCATTAATGTATCACTTAAATTCTTTGCCCAACGCACAAAATGATCTACTGCTTGTTGAGGTCTATAGGTATCAAAAATTTTAAGACTTAAATTCTTTTTTAATAAAATTTGTTGAATATTTTTTAACGCATTGGCAGTTTCAAGACTAACAATTACACAGTTCTTATTATAACCATCAATTGGTTTTCCTATAAAATTATTATTAGTTAAATACCTTAATTCAGATTTTATAGTTTTATCAACATCAGATAAGTAAACAAAGCCAGTAGTTAACTTTTGAGCGTTTACAGAAAAATTAGCTAAAACAAATAATAAGATTATTATAATTTTCATACTTCAAAAATACACAATTTAAATATTATTAATTAATTTTGAATTTAATTATGGAAGAACTTACACTTACAACACCCGCACTTTTATTTTCGGCAATTTCATTGATAATGTTAGCCTATACAAATCGTTTTTTAGCGTATGCATCTGTAATTAGAAACTTACATGATATTTATCTTGAGCGTAAAGAGGATTCTTTATTACGACAAATAAAAAATTTAAAATTACGATTAAACTTAACTAGATGGATGCAGATTTTTGGAATTTCAAGTTTGCTTTTCTGTGTTTTAACAATGCTTTTAATTTACATTCATCAACAAACTATAGCCGTTTGGGTATTTGGTTGTGCCTTAATTCTATTGATTGTTTCTTTGCTTTTATTAATAAAAGAAATTCAGATTTCTGCACAAGCATTACAATATCATATTGCAGATATTGAAGAGCATTTAGAAAATAAATAGTCGTCTTTTATATTATTAATTGTAGTGTTAACTATTTTTTAGGTTTATAAATAAACCATAGTAAATTTGTAGCATTTAGTTAAATAAAATAAACCTTTAATTAATAACTCTTCCTAAACTTCTTTTCAACAGAGAAATTAATTAAGTTCATAAAATTCTCATGAACGCCTAATGTATTGTCTAACTTTAATTGTGTTATCAATTTTAAAATTAAATCTGATTTAAATTGTAAATCGGGAATAGAAATATAGTTTTCAAAAACTACGCCAATAGTTTTGTAATACAATTGTTCAAAATCGTTTAAATTTTCTGGTTTTTCTTCTACATATTCATACGAACTAATATTAAAAGATTCTAAAACGTGACCCACATAGTCTTTATGTAGAATTTGTTTTGGATTTACAATATTTAATTCTTTAATTTCTGGATTTAGAAAAGCATACAAAACGGCTTTCGAGACAAAATCTACAGGAACAATGTTTAAACCACTTTTTTTGTCAATCCAAATTCTAAAGTTTTCTGAAGCATTTTTCGCATATTTATCTAAAAATATTGCCCAAGAATAAAAAACATCAAACTTGGGAGTTTCATAAAAAGGTTTGTCTATTAAACGACCGCAAATAATACTAGGTCTTAAAATTTGAGAATCGATACCCTTTAATTGGCAAGTTTCTTTAACGTATATTTCACTTTCGTACTTAGATTGCTCATAAGGGTTTCTAAATTTTGTAACTTTATATTTATTAATTACATCATCTACCTTTGTATTTTGAATTCCGAAAGAATAGGCTGTACTGATATATAAAAAACGTTTTACAGCATCGGGTAGTTCTGCTAATAGGTTTTTAGTTACTAAATAATTCTGACTATGAACGTTCTCTTTAGAATTATTGGTGTTTGCTAAATTTGTAGATCCAGCACAGTGAATAACGGTATCAAAATTATAGTTATTAAGAGTTTTTTTGGTTATTGATGATAAATCACTAGAAATTAAAGTTATTTTTTCTAAACAAGTTTCTAATGAAAAATTATTTAAAAATTCTGGTCGAGATGCATCTTGTAAAATGGCTAACAAACGCTTTTTAGCCGTTTTGTTATTGTCTCTAATAACAACAAAAAGATGATTTACTGTTTTGTCTACTATCGCTTTCTGCAACCATTCAAAAAGAATATGACTTCCAACAATTCCTGTTCCACCTGTTAATAGACAATTCATAAGTATTTTTAGATTCTATATTTACAACGCGAAGTTAGGGCTATCTAATTTCATAAAATATTTTTAGTATAAAAAAAGTAAGCGCCGTTTTTTACAAAACGACGACTTACCAAGTAAACTAATAAAACCAAGTATTAGTACTAATATTAGAAGTTAGCTTTCTAATAATTTACAGTTTTTTAATGTTTTTAATGAAGACTAATTACTTTAGTCATTTTCCAATTTTTATTTTCTTTTTTCCAAACTACAATAAACTTACTAGGCTTAGATTTTGCATTAGGTTCTTCCTTATTGTAAAATTTATGATACCCTATTTGTATTGCTCCATAGTCTTTTATAGGATATACTTCTACACTTCCATTAATTAATGTTCTTGTAACTTTATTACAAATGTTGTCTTTTAAAGATTTTAAAAGGGCTGTTTTATCATTAGCGAAACCACCTTTGTCATGAAAGAATTCAATTTTTTCATCATAAAGATGAGCTTGTGTTTTCATGTCACAATTATTATAAGCTGCAAAATAAATACTATCCATTTTTATAATTTCATTGTGCAGTTCTAAATTTGGAGCTTTATATTTTTGTATTTCATTTACCTGCGCATTCATTATAAGAGAAAACAAAAACATTAAAATTGCTAAAAGAATTTTTATAAGTATAGCGTCTTTAAAAGGCGCGAAGAATGAATTCATATTTTGGATCGTTTGTGTTGATTTAATTCAGAACTTACTTTGCAGAAACACTTCCTCCAGAATTAGATTTCTTATTAATTTCTTTCGGGTTTCCCATAAAATCGATATCTCCACCACTTGTAGCTTTAGCTTCAAGTCTTTCTGAAGCATAAATGTTTATATCTGCACCACTTGTAGCTTTTGCAATTGCATTTCTACTTTTTAATTCATAAGCATCAATAGAACTACCACTTGTTGCACTTGAAGCATGATTTACTGCAATTCCAGAAATTCTTATACCAGCACCACTTGTAGCACTTGTTTCAATACTTTGCGCATCTATAGAAACTCTAATATCTGCACCACTTGTTGCGCTAATAGAAATTTCAGCTGTTTTAATAATATCCTGTCCATAAATATCACTTCCACTTGTAGCTTTTAAAGACGTTAGTGTTTTTACGGTTACATAAATTTTTCTAGATTTTGCTTTCCAAATACCTTTTTCCGAATAAATTTTTAAAATCCCATTTTCAACTTCAGTAATAATAATATCGTGTAAGTTTTCATCAGCTTCTACCGTAATTGTGTTTTTAGAACCCTGACTTATATACAAGTCTAAACCTGTACTTATCTTTACACCAGTAAAATTATCTGTTGCTTTTCTATCTTGACTTATTACGTTTCTGTTACCTGTTACTTTGTTAAACATATCTACAGCACAAGAGCTGAAAATTGTTGTTATAAATAGAATTGCTATTAGTTTTGTAATTGAATTTTTCATGATGTTTGGTTTTTTTAGATGTTAAAAGTCTTATAATAGACGCTTAAAATCTAAGTAAGGTTACTCAATTGTTGTTTTTTTTGGTTGAATTGTATTAAATTGTTTCTTTACCAATTTCATCTTCATCAAAATCATCTTCTATACAATCTGTGCATTTCAGGGTTTTATCTGTCATTTTAAAATGATGATTTGCCATGTCTTTATCATAAATATCTCCTTTGTTATCTACATGATATAGGAAGTTTTTTATCGAATTATCAAAGTATACTGTTCTGTTTTCTGGAAGATAAAAAGTGACTTTAATCTCTTCATCTTTCCACATATTTTTATATGCTGATAAAAAGAAAGCATCTAAAACAATTGTATTGTCAATAATTTCATATGTATACTCAATTTGTTGTGCATTTTTGTTCGCTTTTCCTTTGCTTTTTCCACGAGATTCTTTCTGAATTACAAAATAAGTATCATCAGAATTACTCTTCTTTACATCAACTTTTACGTTGTTTGTATAGACTTTTTTATGGTCTCCAATTTCAATCTCTTGTTTGTGAGAGCTTCTTCTTAAGTTATGTTGATAATAAATGGTATCATCATTTACCATTTTTAAGGTAATCGTATCATTTTGAGAAAGTGTTATTGTACTTTTTTCTATAGATTTACCATAATTAGCATGAGATGTTCCAAACTCTATACCTGTAAAAATTAATCCTAATAAAGCAACAATCCAAATTCCTAAAAGTGTTAATGAAGTGGCTTTTGTAAATTGTTTAACATTGCTAGAAAGTATTCTTAAACCTAATACAAGTAAGATTAAAAACGGAATTCCTATTAATGTGAAACTAAACAATGTTAATAGCCATTTTGGTAAAACTGAATCATAGAAAAATGGTGGATATTGTAAAAACTCTCCATCAACATTTAACCATTCTAAACTTCCTATAGAAAACCCTCCAATAATTAGAGATAAAATAACTGCTGCTGCAACAAAGACTAAAATTATTCCGATAAATTTTCCAATCACTTTAAAGAAGACAAGAATAATACTACCTATAGTGTTTAGAAAATCTTCTAAGCCGTTATTTTTTTTTGTCTTTCCCTTGCTAAAAGTCTGACTTATTTTTTCTGAAAACTCACTAGCGCCACCTTTTATTTTTTCTGATGCTTGGTTGGCAACGGTTCTTACATTTTCTGATACATTGCTAAACTCTTCACGAATTTTCTTTTCAATATTATCAATATTTACAGGTTCTCCTTCCATTTGTAATTTCTCGGCAGTTGTTTTTGCCTCAGGAAGCAAAACCCAAAGAATAATATATATTAATGGAGAAACCCCACTAAATAGTAAAATGATAAAAGCTAAACGTACCCAAATTACATCGATGTTAAAATAATGTCCAATTCCAGATGCAACACCACCTAAAAATTTATCATCACCATCTCTAAATAATTTTTTTCCAGAAGTACTATTTCTTTTGTAAGAATAGCTAGATTCATTATAAGGTTCTTCTGCTCCTGCATAATCTTCTGGTTGCCCCATAATTTTGATGATTTCATCAATATCACCTTCATTTACAACTTGTCTAGCATCTGTAATTTTTTCTGATAAAAGTTCACTAATACGTGCTTCAATGTCTGCAATGATTTCGTTTTTTCCTTGAGGATCATCACTTAATGATCTAGAAATAGATTCTAGATACCTTTTTAGTTTCTGATAGGCAATTTCATCTATATGGAAGAAAAATCCGCCTAAATTTATGTTTATTGTCTTATTCATTTGTAGTTGGTTTTTTACTAATTACTTGGTTTACTGAGTTTATTAAATTGCCCCATGTTTTATCTAACTCTTTTAAAAATAGGCCTCCGTTTTCTGTTAAAACATAATATTTTCTTGGTGGTCCAGAAGTTGATTCTTCCCATCTATAGGTTAATAAACCCGCATTTTTTAAACGAGTTAATAACGGATATATGGTTCCTTCAACCACAATCATTTCTGCACTTTTTAGCGTTGAAAGAATTTCAGAAGTATATGCATCTCCATGTTTTAATATGGATAAAATACAATACTCTAAAACACCTTTTCGCATTTGTGCTTTTGTGTTTTCTATCTTCATGTAAAGTGGTTTATATTGTTATTTTATAAATTTTATAGTAAAAGGATATTTGTAATTCTCTCCTTCTTTTGCTTTTAAAGCGGCAATAATTATTAATGCTATTTTTATAAGTCCTACAATTCCTGCAATTGAAGCTAAGCCAACAAAACCAAATATGTTTCCAGAATTAAAATTGATGTTAATGTGATTAAAGTTGTCGAAATTATCGAAGTTTCTAAAAATTGAACCTACAAAAAAAGGAACAACAGATAGGGTAAGAATAAAAATATATAGCGAGTAACTAATGTTAAAGTTTACAGCTTCTTTGCCTTGTTTATCTAAAAAAGGACTTCTATCCTTTAAAGTTTGCCATGCAATTAAAGGTGTAATAATATTACCAAATGGAAATAGAAACCCTGCAAATGCAGAAATATGTATTAAAAATGCGTTGGTGTTTTCGTTGTTTTGTTTCATGATGTTATAAATATATAATACTATCTTATGCAAATATATATCTTTAAGAAGGTATTATGCAATACATAGTACTGTATTTAACGTTTTTTTAACATTTTAAATTTTATCTATTTTGAATTAAAAGCTTGATAGTAGTTGGTTTTGTTGAGTCTTAATATATTTTAGCTATCTTGTGAGCCGCTATTTTAATTCTCAATCAAAACTTATTTAACAATTATAAAACTCAAAAATGATATTTACTCCAGGTAAAATTAATTTTTTTAATGCTATAAAATTGCCTTTGGCCTTTTTAGGTGGCGTAAGAGTAAAATCTATTTCAGATACAGAAGTAGTGGTTTCTATAAAACATAGATGGATGAATCAAAATCCGTTTAATAGTATGTTTTGGGCAGCTCAAGGAATGGCGGCAGAAATGCCAACTGGAGTTTTAGTTATGAAAGCAATAAAAGATTCTAAGAGTAAAGTTTCTATGTTAGTTACGCATCAAGAAGCAGATTTTTTTAAAAAGGCTACAGGCAGCATTCTTTTTTCTTGTAAAGGAGGAAATCAAATTAGAGAAGCAATTCAAAAATCTATAAAAACAGGAGAAGGACAAGTTATTGTGTTAACTTCAGAAGGAAAAAATAAAGAAGGTGTTGTTGTTTCTAGATTTCAATTTCATTGGAGTTTGAGAGTGAAGCAATAAATTATTTATTCTTTTTGTATAGTTCAGGTCTTTCTTCATTATAATCGCAATCTTGAAAAATACCGCAAGACACATTTGTGCGTACTAACGATTTTGTAATTTCAATTTGTTTATAAAAAGCTTCTATCTCTGGACTTAAATATTTCATTGTTATTTATTTATTTATTAGAAGTAATTTCAAAAATAAGCAAAATAATTAAAGGCTAATTTAGTTTTACTGATTCACTTCTTAAAAATTACAAAGAAGAATTATTGTATTAAAAAATAGTTAAATCTATAGATGATACTACTTTATATTGTTTGAATTCCTATGATACGTGTTTGTACTTAATTTATTGATAACTTCTTTGGCTTTATTATTAAAAGAAATACAAATTTCTGCACAATCATTACAATATCATATTGCAGAGATTGAAGAACACCTTTAAAAGGAATAGATTTTATTCTTATAATAGCGTTTATTTAGGTTTTAATAGATATAAAAAACAAGAAAGAGGAAGCCTATTTGCTTTCTCTTTCTTGCATTTTAATAATTTCGTAATACTATGACCTCTGTTATTTTAGGTCGTTAGGTATAAATATAAAATATGTTTTTCTATTTTCTTTATGATCCTTATCACTGCACTTTACGCCATCTATACAGTCATTCTTTATCTCTTGTTCACCAAAACCTTTTATTTCAATTCTATCAGAATTTACCTTTTCAGATTTTAGATATTCTTTTACCGATTCAGCACGTTTAATAGAAAGCGTGTCATTATATGCAGTTCTTCCTCTAGCATCTGCATGTGATTCTAATTTAACTTTGTCTTCTGGGTACTTCTTTAAATAATCAGTAACAAGCTTTAATAGTTTTTTTGCTGGTTCGGTAATAGTTGTATCATCATACTCAAAAGTGATAGGTCCTATTTTTATCAAATGAAAATCTTTAGAAACTGGAGTAAGATCGTCTTTGTTTGTTAAATTAACAGTGTCTAAAGTACCATCATATCCTTTTTTATCTACTTTAAAAACATAATCACTGCCTATTGGTAATTCAATGGAGTATTTCCCTTGCTTATTGGATGCTATAGTATCTATTATTTTTCCTTCTTTTTTTGATATGGTAATAGTTGCTTTAGGTATCGTAATAGATGTCTTCTGTATCTTAATAGAATCTATTATTTTTTGTAAAATGAAACCGGATACCTTTACTTGTTTAATTTTTTTATATTCTGTGAAAGAATAAATATCATCACTTCCTTTTCCGCCTTTTCTATTAGAGGAAATATATCCTCTTTTTTTCTGTTTATCCTGATCCTGCTGTGGAACTATTTTATAATCAAAGTCGTCTGCAGAAGAGTTTATAGAGTCATTTAAACGCAAAGGATACTCAAATTTATTGTTTTTAATTCCTGAAGAATACACATCTAGCCCCCCTTTTCCAATAAATAAATCCGATGAAAAATATAAGCGGTTATCAAAGGTACTTGGAAACATTTCATTGGCAAAACTATTCACTTTTTCACCTAAATTTACAGGGTCAGAAATAAAGCCTTCTTTGTTCATTAGGATATAATAAATATCAGTACCGCCAAATCCTCCTGGCATATCTGAGGTAAAATACAAGCGTTTTGTTTTTTTATCAAAAAAGGGGTGCCCATAAGAATAGCCGTCCGTTTTTTCTGGATAATAATTTACTTTTTTTAGTTGTTTATTTGCATCTAAAAAACCAAACACAATTCTAAAATTGCTTTTAGAGTTTTTAAATTTTAGTTTATTTTTTTCTTTGTGTGATTGTGTATAAAAAAAACGATTGTATAAAGAGTCATAAAAAGGAGAAGAGGTATGCATCATAGAACTTTTTGTATATTTGTCTAGAGTCAAAGTATCAATACTGTTGTCGTTTTTTAATTTCGCTTTGTAAATATTTATAAAGGGTTGTTTAATCTTTTTATAAATATAATTATAGCTCTTGTCTTCTCTGGAAGAGCTGAACATTACTGTAGAGTCAGGAAGAATAGCAACCCCAAAATCAGATTTTTTAGAGTTAATATCTAAATTTTTTATTTCATACGAAGTGATTGTTTTAGAGAATGGGTTTTCTTTTGTTCGTTCTTCTTTTATAAAATCATATCTTTTGGTTACTTCTTGTGAAAGGATGCTTGATATTGTGTTTATTACGGATGTAATAGAGTCTTCATCGGAATTAGATAACTTTAAAGATTGTAAATAATTATTGTATGCTGGTAAACGTAAACTTAAAGTGTTTCCATTGCTTATACAAGACATATACCCTTTAGCGGCATTGTTATAATCTCTTATTTTGTAATAACTATTTGCTAGGTTTAACAGTTGTTTACTGGTTAGTTGTTTTTCCGTTGAAATGGCATTGTATTTCTCTATGGCTTCAGTATAATTTTTCTGTTTATACGCTTTAGCCGCTCTTACTTCTATTCTTGTTTGTGATTGAATTACAAACGAAAAGCTTAATAAGACAAACATTAGTTTTAGGTTTCTTTTCATATTTTTTTTTTTAATAAAATCTTGGAGATTTAATGGTTCTAATCTTATTAGGAATTGTAAATTTTAGCATAATCTCATTAGAACCTTTATTAGAGCTAGACAAACCACTAATGGTACTGTCATATGAGTAGCCTAAGTAAAAAGAATCTGTTAATTTTATTCCAAACATACCCGTTATAATTTTAGAAGTTCTGTAGGAAAGACCAATGGTTATTTTGTTGTTAATTAACATGTTGGCTGAGTAGTCCATAACAAAAGGAAGATTTGGGGTTACTCTTGCTAAAACGGCTGGTTTAAATTTTAGATTGTCATTAAGGTTAAATATATATCCTCCCAGTATAAATAACTGTAAATTTGCACGATCTATTAATGTATTGTTTTGTGCTGAGTAATAACTATTTTTTAAGAAATTAGGTATAGATACTCCAACATACCAATTTTCTGCATAGGTCATAACACCAAAACCTAAACTTGGGTCAAAGTCATTCCTATTATTTAAGAATGGATCACTGGGATTTAATACATTTCCATCGTTATAGTTTGTATTTAAAAAAGAGCCTCCAGCGCTTGCACCAAATGAAGTGTAAATTGTTGAAGATAACTGAATCTCATAAGCGAAATCTGCGGAAAACGAAGTTTGTCTTGTTGCACCTATTTCATCACGTATAATATTTAACCCTACGCCTAATTTGTTCATTGACGGGAAAATTGCAGAGAAAGAATAGGTGTTTGGAGCACCTTCAAAGCCTGCCCATTGCGCTCTTCCTAGTGCTGTGAAAGTAACATCTTCTTGCGTATTAATATAAGCAGGATTATAAGTTAATGTGTTGTTTATATACTGCGTGTATTGAGGTTCGCGTTGTGCATTTATTTGGTGTATACTAATTATTAAAAGTAATAGTAAAAGGTGTTTGCTATAGCTATTTATTTTTCTAATCATTATCTTCTTATTTGGATATAACTTTTTATATTTTCAGTACTACCGTCATTAAATTTTATTACAAAGAAATAAGTTCCATTAGGAAGCTTTTGCCCTGTACCTATTAATTTACTAGTTTGATTTGCAACTCCATTCCAATCATTATTATAATTTTTCTTTTTATAAACAATGGAACCATATCTATCATATATTTCGATATCAGCGCCAATATACGTGTCAATACAAGATATAACGAAGTTATCATTCATTCCATCTCCATTAGGTGTTATAATATTGTAGATTTCTAGACATGAAGGAGTTACTAGTGCCTCTGCAGTGTTATTTGAGGTGTCTGCATCTATTGGTGTAGACTTAATAATACTTGCCGTATTTAAATAATCTCCATGGGTGTTTACTTTCACTGTTAAAGTTAATGTAGCGGATTCAATCGCTCCTAAAGATGGGATATTCCAAATTCCGTTAAGAGCATTATAAGTTCCTAAAGTGGTTGTGTTAGAGATATATATAAATCCACTAGTTAAAACCTCAGAGATGTTTAAATCTGTGAATATCGTTTGGTCAGAATTTTTAACATCTACTGTGAAGGTTATGATATCCTCTACTCTTGGTTTGATGAAATCTACTTCATTTTTAATTGTTAAATCAGAACATACTACAACATCTACAATTAGTTCTGCTGAATTAGAAGAATAACAACCTCCTGTTAGTGATACAGAAACTTTGGCGTCTGTTATGTTTATCCATTCAATTTCAATTTCATTATCATCCGCCGTTCCACCAGAAACTAAATTACCACCTGCTATATTCCAAGTATATGGGGCATGTCCTTCTGAAACGCTATACGTTTCTATGTCAGTAAAACATACATTTGCATTTTCTCCTTCTATGGTTATGTCTTGCGCTGTTGTAATTACAACAGTTACTTCTAAACGCTCACTACTTTCACAGGTTCCATCAGAATTTGCAGCATAATATTTGAATCCATTCGCTAAAGCATCCGTATTAGCATATACTGTTCCTTCAGTAGGTTGGTCGTACCAAGTAATGGTACCTGGTGTGTTTGCTCTTAAATCTAAAATTGTTGAAGCTTCAATACTACAAAAAGTTTGAGTGGCTTCTCCAGATGGCGAATTGGTATCTGAGATTAAAACCGTTACTTCTAAACGCTCACTACTTTCGCAGGTTCCATCAGAATTTGCAGCATAATATTTTAAATTATTAACTAATGCATCTGTATCGTTATAAGCATTCCCTTTAGTTAGTTGATTGTACCAGTTAATTGTTCCTGTTACTATTCCTGTTGCTTTTAAATCAGCAATTGTAGGATTTTCTATCTCACAAAAAATTTGAGTTATACTCCTTATAGTTGCAGGTTCTATATCATTAATAACAACACTTACTTCAAGTCGCTGACTACTTTCACAGTTTTCATCAGAATTTGCAGCATAATATTTTAATTCATTGACTAAGGTATCTGTATTGTTATATGCAGTCCCTCCAGATGGTTTGTTGTACCAAATAATTGTTCCGGTTGCAGTTGCTTGTAAATCAGCAATTGTTGGTTCATTAACAACACAGAAGCTTTGATTTGCATTTGTTATCTCTACAGGAAGTGTATCATTAATAATAACCGTTACTTCTAAACGCTCACTACTTTCACAGGTTTCATCAGCATTTGCAGCGTAATATTTTAATCCGTCTTCTAAAGCATCTGTATTGTTATGAGCAGTTCCTTCAGAGGGTTGGTTGTACCAAATAATTGTTCCGGTTGTAGTGGCTTGTAAATCAGCAATTGTTGGTTGCTCAATAACACAGAAGTTTTGATTTGCATTTCCTTCTGGTGTATTGGTATCTGATAGTGTTACAGTTACTTCTAAACGCTGACTACTTTCACAGGTTCCGTCAAAATTTGCAGCGTAATACTTTAATTCATTGATTAAGGCATCTGTATTGTTATAAGCAGTGCCTTCAGTGGGTTGATTGTACCAAATAATTGTTCCGGTTGCAGTTGCTTGTAAATCAGCAATTGTTTGTTCATTAACAACACAGAAGCTTTGACTTTCATCTCCTTCTGGTGTATTGGTATCTGATAGTGTTACAGTTACTTCTAAACGCTGACTACTTTCACAGGTTCCGTCAAAATTTGCTGCGTAATAGACAGATCCATTGACTAAGGCATCTAAAGCTGAATAAGCAGTCCCTCCAGATTGTTGGTCATACCAAATAACTGTTCCCGATCCAGTTGCTGCTAAATCAGCAATTGTTGGTTCATCAACAACACAGAAGCTTTGATTTTCATCTCCTTCTGTTGTTGCAGGGTCTTTAAGTATTACCTTTACCTCTGCACGTCCAGTACTTTCACAAGTACCTGTTAAATTTGCAGCATAATATTTTTTTCCGTTTTCTAAAGCGGTGTTATCTTTATAGGCAGTTCCTTCAGTTGCTTTGTCATACCAAATAAGAGTTCCTGTTGAAGTTGCTTTTAAATCTGATATTTTTGCTTCCGGAACAACACAAAAATATTGTGGATCTTCCAACACTGTTGGAGGTGGGGGTGATACTTTTACACTAAATAAATCTACTTGTTGGCCTAAATTAAATCCTACAGGAGATGTTAAGGTAATTCTAAGTCTATCAAATTCAACTTCTGGAGTTACTGTTATTTTAATTATTTCGCCATCTTCACTTGGATCTATTGTTATTTGATCAGCAGCGTCTAAGGTTTGAGAAAAGACAACTGCATCTTCCTTATATAACTCAACAGTAATATTTTGTTCATAAGCTGCATTAACTATAGCTCCACCTTTAGGTCTCGTACTCAACTCTAAAATATCTCGATTAGTCGCTGTCGTTGAAAAATAGATGTCTTGAGACATTGAAGCCAATGCACTTACAACCCCCACACTTATTGTAGAAAAGGTAATGGGATCGTTATCAATTGCAAATTCTAGGTCTTTTACACCTGTAGCTCCTAAATCTAATAAGTCTAAAGTAATTCCTGTTCCATCAAAAGAAGTGAAAATTTCTTCTGAGTTACAAGAAGTATCTGTAGGATCTAGATAAAATGCATGGTATACATTAGTAAAATTGGGCGTTGCTATGAATGTTGTATCGGTAATATCTTTAATAACGATGGCTTTATACGCTACTGTCGGGGTAATGGTGATAAATAAGTCACCATCCTTATTTTTTACTACTTTTAACGGTACTGTAATATTAGTAGGAATTGTTGAGTCATTAAAAAGATTATTAGTACTACCTAGAGCAACAACTTCTCCTGTAGTATCTAGTGCAGAAACCTCAACATAATGATCTCCAAGCGCAGCTGTCCCAGTTGCATCAGCCAGTAAGTCTCCTAGACTGCCCCCTAATAAAGCATCGTACATTCCTTTTTCTAAATCGTCTACCTTAATATATGTAGTTGAATTAGCAGGAACTGTACTTGAAAACTCTAGTTTTAATTTTCCCGAAGAACTAACGTTAGAATTAACAATTGCAAAAAGGCCATTTAGGGTCACTGCATCGGCACTATTTTCTACAAGATCTCCTTCAGAAACTTCTGTTGCAGTAGTTGCATAAATTTGTTGAGAATAGGTTTTAAACCCGTTCAAAAAAATAAGGGATCCTGCTAGAAACAAGATTTTAAAGTAATTTTTAAATTTCATAGTACAATTCTTAATATTAAATTTTATTCACTTAAAATAAAATTATTAGTTTACATTTAACGAGTAATACACCTATCAAACTAAAAACTATATTCAATTGAATTTTTAGTTTAACTTCTTATTTAACGATCATTAAATTGTTTTGAAATTAATTTCAAAACAATACCTATTGCAGTTACGCTGTCTTCTTTTTTATAAAATAATGGGTTTAGGGGAAATATATGTGTAGAGGCAGTTATATTATGATTTTGTACAAAGAACGAAATATTTGAATGTTAAAGAATGGATAAAACAATTAAACATATGGACGATACTACTTTATACTGTTTAGGTTCCTGTTATAAGTATTTTGCATTTATTTGTTAGTTTTTTTAGCTTAAACTTATTATACTTTCTAATTAGATTTATTACTTGATAACTTTTTAAACCTCATTAATTCCTTTTGTTAAGATAAATCTTATACCTAAGAGGGGTAACTTAATTTATATAAGATTTTAATTTCACTAAAAGCATTACGATTTTAAATAGTATAAATATTTCTGCTACTCCTAGCCAAATTATAAATAGCAATTGGTTGTATAAAACACGATATGTTGAAGTTGCAATCTCACCTCGTGTGAAACCTGAAAGAAGCTAACCTATAGTAATGTTTTTAGGTTTACCAAAGATATTTACAAACGAAACTAAAGGAACCTTTATTTTTATATTAAGTGTGTTTTAACGACTTTAAATAGGTTTTTATTTCTAAAATTAATGCAAATAAAAATACTCAAACCTATTTTACCAAATCAATAAAATTAGAGGCCAATTGGTCAAATACTGTGCGCTTCAGGATCATTTATTTTAACTACTTCTCCTTAACGGATAGTCAGAAAATAAACACACTTATTATTTTATGAAGTTCTTTTAGGGAATCTTTGCAACGGACTTAAACAATTAAAAGAACTAATTAATTTTCACAACATTAAAAACTTTATTAAATATAAATATATCGAAGAGTATTTTTGTTTAAATGTATTTTTCTTAATTTAAAAATGTAATTTCACTTTTTATATCTTTCTTTAAAAATAAATAATGAGCAAAACTCCCCCAGGTAAAAGCTTTTTAGGACAAGAAAAAATTATTTTGTCAGAATCTGTTGTTAATGGTTTAAAAAAAAATGCGATAACAGAAAAATTCTACATTAGTAATTTAGGGTATTATCCAATGGCAAAAAACCATTGTGAAATTGAAGAAAAAGGAGTAAGCCATTACACTTTTATATACTGCATAAAAGGACAAGGTAAGGCTCAATTAAACAATAAGGAAATCCTTATTAAACCAAATCAATTTTTTATTCTACCTAAGAATAAAAAGTATGAATGTAAATCTCATGAAACAAATCCGTGGACTATTTACTGGTTTAACTTTAACGGTTCTATTGCGTTAGATCTATTTACTAGGTATGAATTAAAAGAGAATATAAACATTCCTTTTTCTGTTGATCGAATTCTTCTTTTTGAAAAATTTTTTAATTTATTTAATAAAAAAAATCAAGAAGACTCATTAGAATACGCTACGCTCTTAAGTTTAAACTTTATTAGTTCTTTTATTTATACTGATTTTGATAAACAAGATATTATAAAAAAAGAAGAAACTTTAATTGATTCAATTAAGTTGTTTTTATTAAATAATTTAGATAAAAATTTCTCTCTTAATGATATCGCAACAAAATATAATTATTCAAAATCGCATTTACAGAAAAGATTTAAGTTTGAAACGGGTTATCCTTTAATGTATTTTTTTAATTTTAAAAAAATACAACAAGCTTCTGAATATCTAAATTTTACAGATTTAAGTGTAAAAGAAATTAGCTTTAAAGTAGGTTTTCAAGATCCTTTATATTTTTCTAGAATGTTTAAAAGTTATTTAGGGAAATCTCCAAGGTTATATAGAAATGACCGACTTAAAAGCTAATTTGTTGTAGCGCTTTAAAATAGTTGTAACTATTTTATTGAGCGCCTTTTCCTTTTCTCTACAAGCTAACTATCTGTCCAATTCCAGCCCCATTGTATGTGTTGTTTTTATTAATTTCTATGATGGGTAAAACTGTTAAGACATAAAATCATGTGAAAGAAAATTCTATTTTTTTTATTTTAGGCACAAACAAAAGTATAGCTGCTTTTTTTTAAGGATTGAAATTATAAACAAGCAAGGACAGCGTTTTTTATGATTTTAAAAATAACCCAAAAAGAAAAACAGATTAGATTGCTTCTATTAATATGAGTTATGGGCAGCAAAAACCTTTTAAAGATTTAGCGTTCATAAAAAAAGGACTAATTAATTTTCTAAATGACTAAGATATTTTGCAATTAAAATCAAAACCAGAATCTAATTCAGTAAATAGAAAAGAAGCATTTATAACAATTAATGAAGTTTTAATTCTATTAGTATCTACTATTCTATTGATTTTTATAATAAAACTCATTTTTTATTTTTTTTAAAATACATTCATATTCTACAATACTTTCTCTACAAATGGGTATTATAAAGTTAAGTTTTTCATGAATTATCTTTTTAGGAGCTTCAATTTTAGCTAAATTTTCGAGTTCAATAATTTCTTCTAAACATTTAATTCCCATTAAGCCAAAAGAGGATTTTAAAAAATGAGAAACATTTTTTAATTCAATGTAATCTACTTCAGTTAGGCTTTTTTCTATAATTTCAATTCGCGGAATTGTATCTGATAAATAGGCCGTAATTAATTCTATTAAAAAAGATGTATCTTCAGAGAAATATTCTTTAATAGTACTTAGATTTACAATCTCACTTTTAAGTTCTTTTTTTAAAGTCATTTTTTTTATTTTTTAAAAGAAATAAAAGTATTAAAAAAAAAATTAAAGTAAAAATTTGCTATATTTTTTACTTTTTTAGTTGAATGAAAAAGCTTTTAGGTTTATAAAACCTTAAAATATTAATATGAAAGGAAAAAGAATAGTTCTAGCTGAAGATAATTCAGTGTTATCTCTTGTTTTAAAACTTAGATTAAAAAAAGAGGGATATAAAATTTTTATAGCACCTAATGGTAAAGAGGCTATAACACTTATTGATAAGCATAAACCAGATTTAATTTTAACAGATGTTATGATGGAATTTGTGAGTGGTTTAGAATTAGTAAGTTACGTAAGGAATGAATTAAAAATTCCAACTCCAATTCTAGTTTTTTCAAGTTCCGGTCAGGAAGAAATGATTTTAAATGCTTTTAAATTAGGAGCAAATGATTTTATGAGCAAGCCATTAATACCTAATGAACTTGTTGTTCGTGTAAAAATGTTATTACTTAAGGTGCATTAAAAATTAATTTAATCTTTTGTAAACCGTATGAACACTTTTTGGTTAGAATATATAATTTGGATAATTGTAGCTGTACTGGCTATAGCTATTGCATTTCTGATTCTTTTCCTTAAAACTTTAAGAGATTATAATAATTTAAAAGAAAGCCAAAGACTTGCTTATCGAAAAAAAAGCGAACAGCTTTTAATAAATTATATTTATTCAGAAAAAAACGGATTAGATTTTAGTAAAAATCAATTAGAAATAATTAGAAAATTTAAAAAGGATGTTTTAAACAAACAAAAGAGAAACATTATTACAGCTATTTTTATTAATTTAATTCAAGAAGTTTCTGGAGAATTAATTTTGTCTATGCATGATTTGTATCAAGAAATAGGGTTGTTTCATTATTCTGAGAAAAAATTAAAAAGTAAAAAATGGAACGTAATTGCTTTAGGTATAAGAGATTTAAGGCAATTTAAAGTCAGAAAAGCAGAAAAAATAATAGATAAGTTTATTAATCACCCAAGAAAAGAAGTGAGAAGCGAAGCTCATCTTTATTTTATACAAGTATTTGAGCTTAAGGGATTAGAAAAATTAAAAGCATTAAAATTACCATTATCAGAATGGGATCAGATTCAATTGCTAAATGAATTAAAACTTTTTGATAGTTTAAAAGTACCAGATATATCAAGCTGGCTGAGATTAGAAAATGACTATCTAGTAATTTTTATTTTAAATGTTATTAAAATACTTAATAGAATTGATACTACAGACGAACTTCTAAATTTGTTAGATCATCCTAATTCTACTATAAGAATTAAAGCGATTGAATTACTTGGTCTTTTTGAAGTTATTGAAGCTAAAATTATATTAAAAGAAAAATTTAATGCCTTAAGCAATAAAGAAAAAATTGCTTTTTTAAATTTGATACAAGAAACAGCTACAAAAGAAGATGTTTCTTTTGTAATAAATTTTGTAAATCATGAAATGTTTGAAATAAAATTTAAAGCTTTAAAAATTTTAAAGACGCTAGATCAGAAAGAATACAATTTATTATCAAACGAATCTAAAGATATAACTTCAAATAAAATTATTCACTTTTTAAACTCAAATTATGAACTTTGAAAATGTATTTAGAATAGTTTTAATAAGCTTACATTATTTTTTCCTTGTTTTTACGGTTTTAATAATATTATCATATATAATTTTAGCATATTTTTCTTCAATAGAAACAAAAACCTACCTGAAGAAAAATAGTTTTGTAGCGTATAAAGATCTTTTATCTTCAAAAGTAACACCTTCCATTTCTATAATTGCACCCGCTTATAATGAGAGTTTAAATATTGTAGAAAATGTTAGGTCGCTATTGTCTATTCATTACGTTAATTATAATGTAATTATTGTTAATGATGGAAGTAAAGATGATAGTTTAGAAAGATTAATTAATGCATATAATCTAGAAAAGGTAGAATATCTTATCCATCAGGAAATAGATACAAAACCTTTAAGAAAGGGCGTTTTTAAATCTAAAAATCCTGCTTTTGATAAATTAATTGTAATTGACAAAGAAAATGGAGGCAAAGCTGATGCATTAAACTTTGGCATAAATATTAGTAAGAGTAAATATTTGGCATGTATTGATGTAGATTGTTTATTACTAGAAGATTCACTTCAAAGAATGGTAAAACCATTTTTAGATGCAACAGATAGAAAAGTAATTGCTTCTGGAGGTGTTATAAGAATAGCGAACTCGTGTAAAATTGAAAACGGAAAATTAGTAGAAATAAATTTCCCCAAAAAATGGATTGAAAGAGCGCAAGTTTTAGAATATTTAAGATCATTTTTATTAGGTAGAATGGCTTGGGCTAGATTAAATGGTTTGCTTGTGATTTCTGGTGCTTTTGGTATGTTTGATAGAGAAATAGCACTAAAAGTAGGTGGTTATGATACCAAAACTGTTGGAGAAGATATGGAGATTATTGTTAGAATGAGAAGGTACATGGAAGAGGCTAAGCAAAAATATAAAATTGCTTATATACCAGATCCATTATGTTGGACCGAAGCTCCTGATAATTATAAAGTTTTTATTTCGCAAAGAAATAGATGGACAAGAGGTACAATTGAAACGCTTAAAACGCATAGAAAAATTGGCTTAAATCCTAAGTATGGAATTTTAGGAATGTTAAGCTTTCCTTATTGGTTTATTTTTGAAAGATTAGCTCCTATAGTTGAAGTTGCAGGAATTATTTATTTTATTCTACTGGTAATTTTTAGAGAATTAAATTGGAGTTTTGTTTTAGGTATTTTTTTAATGGCATACCTTTTTTCATTGATATTTTCTTTTATTGCTATTTTTTCTGAAGAGTTTACCTACCATCAATACAAGAAAAAAGGAATAGGCCTTGTATTGGTTTTAACTATAATTTTTGAACCACTTATTTTGCACCCTTTTGTTTTATATGCTGCAATTAAAGGAAATATTGATTATTATTTTAACAAAAATAAAAAATGGGGCGTCATGATCAGAAAAGGTTTATCTAAAAAATAAAGAGAGATGAAATTAAAATTTTTAAATAATAAATTCTTTATATATATTCTATTAACGTTATCTCTAATACTTTCATTTTGGGTAATAAGTTTGTTTGAAATTATTTCTACTATTTATAGCGGAAAAGAAATAGCAACTATTTTTACATATATTTTATTCAAATTCTTAAATCAATTTTTTGCAGGTGTATTAATTGCTTTAATCTGTTTTCCGTTGTATTTAATTTTTAATTATTTTAATAAAAAAATAGGAATAATATTTATAAAAATATTTTTTGCTTTGTTGGTTCTTGTAGAGTTTTCTTTAACCAAATATAGCCTTACAACATTATTAAATTTAGGTGCAGATTTATTAGGATATTCTATGTATGATATCTACTTAACAGTAACTTCTTCAGAAAGTATTTCATTTGTATATTTTATAGCTTTTTTTATTTTTCCACTATTATTTTTGATGATTTTTTATTTTATAAGGAAAAAATCTATTCATAAATTTATAGCTATTGGTTTACTAGTTTTAATAACTTTTACAATTTCGTTAAAGTTGTTTTATACGGATATTTCAGAAGCGATATATCAAAATAAAACTTATTTTTTTGTTGCTGATGTTTTGAATTATAAAATGAATAAGACAGAAATTAATGCATCAAATTTTATAGGAAATAATGAATACCCTTTATTAAAATCATCAAAAGAAACGAAAGATGTTTTAAGTCCGTTTTTTAACTTAAATAATGAAAAACCCAACATTGTTTTTATAATTGTAGAAGGCTTAGGGGCTGAATTTATGGGCGATAAATATTATGGTGGATTTACACCTTATTTAGATTCTTTAATGCCTAAATCTTTACATTGGGAAAATTTTTTGAGTAATACAGGCAGAACTTTTGGAGCTTTACCTTCTTTGCTTGGTTCTCTACCTTTTGGAGAAAAAGGGTTTTTAGAAATACCAGAAACACCTGCACATATATCTTTGTTAAGTATTTTAAAAATGAACGGATATACAACTTCTTTCTACTCTGGAGATAGAAGTAGTTTTGATAAGAAAATTAATTTTTTAGAATATAATAATGTAGACAATATAATAGATGAAAATTTATATGATGATTCTTATCCTAAAACGGTAAATGAAGCTACTGGTTTTTCTTGGGGATATTCAGATAATGAAATTTTTACAAAAACATTAAGTGTTTTAGATGACAGGAAAACACCTAGATTAGACATTATAACAACTCAAACGATTCATGAACCTTTTAATTTTCCTTCAAAAGACTTGTTTTTATTAAAAGTTGACAGCACTTTAAACGCTGGTAAGAAATTTAAAATGACGGAAAAAGAGATCACAGCAAATAAAGATATTTTTGCAAGTATTTTATACGCAGATCATAGTCTTAAAAAGTTTATGAAAGCGTTTGAAAAGAGAGACGATTTTAATAATACAGTATTTGTAATTACAGGAGACCATAGGTTAATTCCTATAACTCAAAAAGATAAATTATGTAGATTTAATGTTTCGCTTTTTATTTATAGCCCAATGTTAAATAAAACAGCTTCAATAAAATCGATTTCATCACATTTAGATATAACTCCTAGTGTTTTGTCTTTATTAGCCGCTAATTTTAGTGTTAAAATTCCAGAGAAAACTTCTTGGTTAGGAACTGGTTTAGATACTGTAAAAGAGTTTAGTAATGTTCATGAAATTCCTTTAATGAGATATAAAGGAAGTGTAATTGATTATATTTATAAAGAGTATATGTATTCTGGAGGAGACCTTTTTAAGATTAATAAAAATTTTGGTCTCAATAAAATTGATGACCAAATACTACTAGATGAGATTTCACAATCTTTCGAAAAGTTTAAAGAACTAAACGCTTACGTTACTCAAAACGATAAGATTTATCCAAAAGACGCTACGCTAGTTTCTGTAAATAAACATGAATTCACTTCTAAAGAAAAGGCAACTATAGCCTCTTTGTCTACAAATTTAACTTTAGATCAAGTGTTTTTATTGGCAAGAGAAAAAGCATTTAACAAACAAAGAGAAACGGCGAGACTTTTATGTAATTATATTTTAAGTAAAGAGCCCAATTATATAGATGTTAAAGTTTTAAAAGGAAGGACTTTTGCATGGGATGGAAAGTATATAGAATCAGAAGAAGAACTTTTAAATGCACTAAAAAGAGCTCCTTATTATGATGATATTTATTTGGCTCTTTTAGATATGTATTGGTGGTCTTTTCAAAGTGAAAAGGCTGAATTAATTTTTGAAAAGGCAAAAAAGAATAACATTAAAAATGATGAAGTTGCTTATAAGATGGCTAGAGCTAGTTTGTTAATGGAAGATGAAATGAAAGCGAATAGTTTAATAGACAGTATATTATTGAAAAACCCTACAAATAAGGAGTATATAAAACTTAAGAATTCTTTAAAATGATTAAAAAACAACTAACATCAATCACAATCTTGATCGTAATTCTACTTTTTACGAATCAATTGTGTTCACAGGAAAAAATATTTAAAGGAAATCCAGATACAGCTTTTAAAACAGCTAGAGACTTAGCTTTTAATGGTAAAAGAAAACAAGCACAAGATTCATTAAAACTTATATTAACAAAGTATCCAGCCTATTTAGACATTCGTTCTTTTTTGGCTAGTACGTATTCTTGGGATGGAAATTATAACCTAGCAAGAATAGCGTTTTCTAAGGTTTTAAATACAGACCCAAAAAGAAAAACGGATTGGATAGCAGCTGTAAATAATGAGTTATGGGCAGAAAAACCTTTTAAAGCTTCGGAATTAATAAGAAAAGGGTTAATTCATTTTGAAAACGATCCAGATTTATTACAGTTAAAAGCAAAATCAGAATTTAATGCAGGTAATAAAGAAGAGGCTTTTGTAACAATAAGTGGTGTCTTAAAATTATATCCAGAAAATAAAAAAGCAAAAGAATATAAGAATTCAATAAACAATTTACTGAGCTTTAATTCTATAGGAATCAGTTATGCTATAGATGTATATAACAAGAATGAAAGAGACGCAATGCATTATAGTACACTGCAGTACACTAGACAGACAAAATATGGAAGTATCACAGGGAAATTAAATTATTCTAATAGGTTTACAACTAATAACTATCAATATGAACTCGATTTATACCCAAGAATTACAAATGGCTTATATGGGTATGTAAGTGGGGGTATTTCTAACAGTTCTTTATATCCTAGCCTAAGGTATGGTGCAGAATTATACAAGTCTTTGCCAAAAAGTTTTGAAGCTTCTTTAGGAATAAGAGGATTAAAATACACAACAACTACTATTATTTATACGGGCTCTATTGGTTGGTATACAGGAAATAGTTATTGGGTTCTTAGATCCTATGTTACTCCAGGAGATCCTGGAACAAGCAAATCTGGAGCGTTGCAATACAGAAAATACAGAAGTGATGCAGAAAATTATTTTAGTATTGGCTTTGGTTTTGGAGTTTCTCCAGAAGTAGAGCGTTTTGTAGCAAATGTTGATCAACAAACAATTTTTCAGTTAGCTTCTCAAAAAATTAATTTTGGATATTTTTTTAGTACTAAAAATAAGAAAAATGCTTGGGGTTTTACAACCGATTTATATAGAGAAGAAAAACCTTTTTCTAAAGGAGATTTCTTTTTATATGCAGCATTTGGAGTTTCTTATAATGTAAAATTTAAATAATTTTGTAACAAATTAATGTTTTATTACTCTTATTATAAAGGTTTAAATTAATTAAAACGAAAAGACAATGAATGCGCACGAAATAGATTATAAAATATTTGGGGAAGAAATGCAATTTGTAGAAATAGAACTGGACCCTCAAGAAGGAGTTGTTGCAGAGGCAGGAACTTTTATGATGATGGATGATCATATTAAAATGAATACTATTTTAGGCGATGGTTCTAATCAAGAAAAAGGATTATTAGGAAAAATATTTTCTGCAGGGAAAAGAATATTAACTGGAGAAAGTCTCTTTATGACTGTTTTTACAAATGACGGAGTTGGAAAAAAACAAATCTCATTTGCATCCCCTTATCCAGGAAAAATTATTCCAATCGATTTAACTGAATTTGGTGGAAAGTTTATTTGTCAGAAAGATGCTTTTTTATGTGCAGCAAAAGGAGTCTCCATTGGTATTGAATTTTCTAAGAAATTAGGGAGAGGCTTATTTGGTGGAGAAGGTTTTATCATGCAGAAATTAGAAGGTGATGGTTTAGGCTTTATTCATGCTGGAGGAACGATGGCGAAAAAAGTTTTACAACCCGGAGAGGTTTTAAAAGTTGACACAGGTTGTATTGTTGGGTTTACACAAAATATAAATTATGATATTGAGTTTGTTGGCGGAATTAAAAATACTGTTTTTGGAGGTGAAGGTTTGTTCTTCGCAATTTTAAAAGGACCGGGCACTGTTTATATACAATCGTTACCATTTAGTAGGTTAGCCGGTAGAGTTTTAGCAATGGCGCCTAGAACAGGAAAAGGAGATAGAGGAGAAGGAAGTATTTTAGGTGGAATTGGAGATCTTCTTGATGGAGATAATCGTTTTTAGATTTGTTTGACATATTTAAGACAAAATCCAGCAAATATTCCTAAAAATATTAAAGTTTATTTTTATAATGATAAAGAAGCATTGTGTAAGAAATATTTTCTCGTTTGATTCTAATTATTGACAAACCAATTCTTCTCCAAAACAATTTCTAAATTCTTTTTACAAGACAACTATTTTAGTAGCCTAGGAACTGTTTTTTTTTATTAATTATTTTTTTTGGTAGGGTAAACTGCTTTCTAATTGTTTTAATCATATGAGATGTATCTACATTTTGTTGAATTTTAAAACGAATATTATGAAAACATTAAAATTAATTTTTACAATTATTATATTTTTATCAGCTAGCTTTATTTTTTCTCAAGAAGCAAAAGAATCTTCAGGGAAACAGAAAAATAATTACTATCAAAAAAGAGCTCAAGAAGATGCTAAATTTGAGCAAAATTTTAAAGGAAAAAAATCTGAAGAGAGAAAGTTTTGGAGAGCACAGAAAGCCTATGAAGAAGATTTAGAAGAAAAAGATGAAATAGCTTATAATGCTTATATGCAAGGAAAAAAAGATGCGTATTCAGAACATCATGAGCATTGTACAAATCATTGTAACCACGGTTATTATTACCAAAGTCATGCAAGATTTTATTACTATGGATCTTATCGATATGAAAGAAGACCTAATAGAAGATCTAGAGGAACAAGTATTAAAGTTAGAACACCAAGTATACGATTAGGTGTTTTTTAATAAAAGATAAAATCAAATAAAAACCGAGCAAATTGCTCGGTTTTCAGTATTTATAAAAAGAAAAAATTATTTCTGTTCTTTTGTTTTAATATTATTTACATAGTCATTAAAGCGTTTTCCGTAAACGGATTTTTTTACTTTTTCTGTCATAGATTTATTAACGGTGTCTAACATTTTTAAACTTGCGTCATACAATTCTGTTAATCCTATATAAGGAGCAACTTCAAAATCTGAGTTTGTCATGGCAAAGTTTGAAGTAAATAAGACTCTTCTTCTTGCCATTTTTTGATAATCAAGTTCTAATTGTTTTACTAATTCTTGGTTGTTTTCTCTTTTAGCCTCAAACTCATTTTTAATAAAATCTAAACGTTGATTTTGAAACTGTTTGCTTATTTTATTATATTTATCTAATAAAGCTTGGTTTTTAGAACCAGAAATTTCTGGGTTAAAACCAAATTGATCTACTTTGTCATTTATAGTAATAGTTCCTTTTTCGCCAAAGAATAATATACGTCTGTTTGTAGTATTTCCATCAAAAGTTAAATAATACATTACAGGAGAATCTACATTGTCTGTTAAAACAAATGTGTCATTTCCTAATAACGAAACAGAATCTATAGATACTAATAACGTATCTTCCATTTTCTGAAGGTATAGTGTCCCTTTTTTCAATCCTTTAATTGTTCCTTGAACAATCATATTTCCTTCTTTCTTAGAATTACAAGCAAATACTAAAACTGATAAGGCTAAAACTGCAATAATTTTCTTCATTTAATCTTGATTTTTCGAATGCAAATATGCTAATTTTTATTTAAACTTTAGAAGCTATTTCTAATAAAATAGTACAAGCAATTGCACCAACGGTTCCAATTGCGTATCCAAAAACAGCTAATAAAACACCAACTGTTGCTAAAGAAGGATGAAAAGCCTGAGCAACAATAGGAGCAGAGGCTGCACCACCAACGTTTGCTTGACTACCAACTGCTAAAAAGAAATAAGGAGCTTTTATTAATTTTGCTACTAAAATTAGTAATGCTGCGTGTATTGTCATCCAAACAACACCAATTGCAATTAGGCCAAGATTATCAAAAATCATTGCTAAATCCATTTTCATTCCAATTGTTGCTACTAGAATATAAATAAAAACACTCCCAATTTTACTTGCTCCTGCACCTTCATAACTTTTAGCTTTTGTAAATGATAAAATAACTGCTATTATAGTAGAAATACTAATTAACCAAAAGAATTGAGAACCTAAAAATGTAAAAATATTTCGCCAAGTTGCAGAATCCATAGATGCTACAATGTTATTGAAAAATTCACTGAGGTATTTTGCAGCAAAATGTCCAAAACCAACGGTTCCAAAACCAATAGCAAGCATAATCATTAAGTCCGTTAAAGTAGGATTTCTTTTTACTTTTTGAGTAAAAGAAGAAATCTTATTTTTTAAGTCTTCAATAGCAGAAGTATCTGCTCCAAGCCATTTATCTATCTTCTCTTTTTTACCAATTCCTATTAATAAAATTGCCATCCAAATATTGGCAACTACAATATCTACAAATACCATTCCTCCGTATTTCTGAGGATTATATTGATAAATTTCTAACATTGCTGTTTGGTTTGCGCCACCACCAATCCAACTTCCAGCCAATGTAGAAAGTCCACGCCAAACGGCATCAAAATCTGCGCCTCCAACTGTTTCTGGAGAGAAAATTGAAATTAATAAAATGGCGATTGGTCCTCCAATTATAATTCCTACAGTTCCTGTAAAAAACATAATTAAAGCTTTAGAACCTAAGTTAAAAATGGCTTTTAAATCGATACTTAACGTCATTAAAACTAACGCTGCAGGTAATAAAAAACGACTAGAAACATAATATAATTGCGATGAACTTTTTACAGTTTCACCAACTGCATTTGTAGTTTCCCATTCTGGGGATATAATTCCGGCAGTTGTAAATATTGCAGGAATAAAATAGGCCATAAATAAACCTGGAACAATTTTGTAGAATTTATGCCAAAATCCAGATTTTATATTTTCTGTGTAAAAAACAAATCCTAAGGAAAGCATTAAAATACCAAAAACAATGGCATCATTTGTAAAAGTTGGTTGGGTCATGAGTAATTAGTTTTTGCTAAAGTATGAAAATTACTTAGTTTTTTTTTTATGATTGGTGCTAATAGAAACACCAAGTTGAATTCTATTGAAATTACCACCTCCATTTATAGTGATTTTTTGATACCCTAGTTGAAGTTTTGTTGTATTTGAAAGTTTGTATTTAAAACCAATTCCAGACCAATTTTGGTTAAATGATTCTCCATTAAAATCGAAAAAGACTTCATTATATAAATAAGTTGATACTAAATTATTTATTGGGTAACTTAACCCTAACTGATATCGAAGAAAATGTCCAGTATTAGCGTTGAAAAATCTTTGCTCTGCTCTAAAACGATGTGCTAAATTTAATGCAGATACCTTATGGACTATATTAAAATCTTCATAAATACGATGCTCGTTTATTTCTCCACCATTTTCTTTATAGGTGCCATCAGTATTAATAAAAGCATATCCTAAAGTGGTACTTAAGTTTTTATTAATTTGATAATTTCCACCCGTTCTAACAATGAGCTGCTGTAAATTATTACCAATTTCAAAAAAACGAAAATGTGCCATAGTTTTTACAGCAAATTTATCTGATACTTTATGAGAACCATTATACATATACCATGCTCCTAATTTATTTTCAGCAGAATTTTGAGACTGAATTTTAAAAGAAAAAAGTATTAAACATAGAATAAAACCTAAATTTTTCATTGAATTAAAAATATTTGTTTGAAAGTGAAAATAGAATCTTAAAAGTAAAAGTCGTGTACTATTAAGTTTCTGCTAAAGTATCAAAATTTAATGCATAAAAAAAAAGTGAAGCCTTTCGACTTCACTTTTTAATTAATTTTCTTAAAAAATCTTAGTTTCTTTAAAGAGAGAGATTTTTATGTTTTCTGTCGCCTTTTTGTATTCAACCCACTCTTTATTAAAGAAAGAGTTTGTTTTGTTTATAGCTTCAGTAAATGCATTTTTAAACTGACTTACCAATTGCATCTCTGTAGTTGTTTGATCTCCAAACCTACTGCCAACATATCTCCTTGCTTGACCAAAACGTTGAGTTACCGTAACTCCAGGGTTTCTTGTAATTCCTTGTCTTTTATCAACTTTACCAAGATAGATAGCTATTAAATCATCAATTTTTTTAATAATTTCTTTAGATGATTTTATTTCATTTTTAAACTTCTTTTTATCTTCTTTTGATAAATCAGTTTTTAAACTTGTTGCCGTATTTTTGCTTTCTACTAATTGTTTTATTACATCAGCAATTTTCTGCTGATAGGTTTCAAGTTCTTTACTCGCATTATATTTTTGATTAATTGCAGATTCAGAAATTTCTAATCTAGGATCAAATTCTACTTTTATGTTTTGTTCAGAAGTTGCTTCGCCAAAAGTCATTTTTAAACGATACGTACCAGGTTTTACAGAAACGCCTCCAGGTTCACTTTTAGATTTTCTACTCTTTCTAGCAGCTCTTTCTACTCCTTTTTCTCTTAAATACCAAGTAGTTTTGTGAATTCCGGTTTCTTTTGGAGTTTTTATTTTTAGTGTTCTTATTTGTCTTGCTCCATCAAAAATTTCTAGTTTTATAGAATCGTGTTTTACAACTTTCTCATCTTCATCATTCTCATCATTTTCATCATCTTCTTCTTTCTCCTCTTTTTTCTTTTCATCTTTTTTTACTTCAGGTTTAGTAATATAATAAGAAATAATTGCACCTCTTTCTCTATTTTCTCCATGGTATGTTGCGTCTGCTCCAAATCTACTTCCAGTTGGTTGTTGAAACGCCGCTTGATATGCCGTTGGAGGTTCGAATAGTTGTATTTTCTTTGAAGTCACATTTCCATTTGCCATTGCTCTTAAAGGTCTAATGTCATCTAAAACCCAAGCAGCTCTTCCGAAAGTTCCAATAACTAAATCATTTTCTCTTGGGTGAATTACCAAATCTTTTACAGGCACAGTAGGGAAACCTTCTGTCCATTTTGTCCATTTATCTCCAGCATTTAAAGAAATATACAAACCGTCATCAGTTCCTAAAAACATCAAATTTTCATTTTCTGGGTCTTCAATTATACAAAGCGCATAACTTTTAACATCTTTTTCATCTACAATACGTTCCCAGGTTAATCCATAATTTTTAGTTCTGTATGCATAAGGTGTGTAATTAAAACGTCTGTAATCATTAGCAATTAATAAAGCTTCACCTTTATTTTTATTGGATGCTTTTATTTGGGTAATCCAACTATTTTCTGGTAAACCTTTTATGTTTTTTGCAACATTTCTCCAAGTTGCTCCTCCGTTTTGAGTTATATGAACTTGGCCATCATCTGTAGCTGCCCACAACATGTTTTTTTCTAAAACAGAAGGTTCAATAACTAAAATTGTACAATGATTTTCTGCTCCGGTTGCATCCATGGTTAAACCACCACTTTCTGCTTGCTTCAATTTTTCTGGATTGTTTGTTGATAAATCAGGTGAAATAACATTCCAAGTCAACCCTTTATCTGTAGATTTATGTACAAACTGACTTCCGAAGTATAAAGTAGCATTGTCAAAAGGATCCATGTTTATTGCTGCATTCCAATTAAAACGTAACTTAATATTTGCATCAGAATGTGTTGGTTTTATTCCGTAATTATTTCCTGTTAAATAATCGTAACGAGAAACAGACCCTTGTTGGCTCATTGTAAAGCCATAGCGAGAATCATCTCTGTCTGGAACTACGTCAAAACCATCACCAAAACTAATTTCTTGCCAATAAGAGTTTCTAATTCCTTGAGCTTTCCAAACATATGCAGGACCTCTCCAAGAACCATTGTCTTGCATGCCTCCATACACATTATATGGAAACTCATTATCCACATTTATGTGATAAAATTGAGCAACCGGTAAATTACCAATAAAGCGCCATGTTTTTCCTCCATCTTTAGTGATGTTTAATCCTCCATCATTTCCATCAATCATAAATTTTCCGTTGCTTGGATGAATCCACCAAGCATGATGATCTGGATGAACTCCATTATCTACACCATAAGCAGGCATTAATTGTTTAAAGTTTTTTCCACCATCTTGAGAAACGTTTATATAGGTATAAACAGAATAAACTCTGTTCTCATTTTGCGGGTCTACATAAATTTCTGAATAATAAAAAGGTCTATTTCCAATACCAGGTTTATCATTTACTTTGTTCCATTTAAAACCACCATCTTCACTTTTATACAACGCATTTTTCTTTGCTTCTACTAAAGCATAAATTACATCTGGGTTGCTATTTGAAATTGCAACACCAATTCTTCCTAATTCTCCTTTTGGAAAACCCTCTTTTTCAGTGATTTCTTTCCAGTTTTCTCCACCATCATGTGTAATATATAGTCCACTCCCTTTTCCTCCAGATTTAAAAAACCAAGGATCACGTTTGTGTTCCCACATAGTAGCTATTAATTTATTAGGATTTGATGGATCCATAATTAAATCTGCAGCACCCGTTCTTATATTATTATATAAAATTTGTTTCCAAGATTTTCCTCCATCTGTGGTTTTGTAAACTCCACGTTCTTTATGTTCTCCCCAAGGCGAACCAATTGCGGCAACATAAACTGTATTTGGGTTTGTAGGATCTATAATAACTCTGTGAATATGACGTGTTTTTTCCAATCCCATTGCTTTCCAAGTTTTTCCAGCATCTAGAGATTTGTAAATTCCGAAACCACCATTTAAACTATTTCTAGGATTTCCTTCTCCAGTTCCGGCCCAAATGACACTTGGGTTAGATTGCTGTATAGCAATTGCACCAATAGAGGCGGTCAACTCTTTTTCGAAAAGTGGTTCCCATTTTATTCCACCAGAAGTAGATTTCCAAATTCCACCAGAAGCAGTGCCTACGTACATAATATCTGAATTTGATTCAACAACATCAATAGTAGTAACTCGTCCAGACATTCCTCCAGGACCAATATTTCTTGGTTTCATATTCTTTACTAAATCCATCGAAAATTCTTGCGAAAAGAGTAGGGAGGAAGCTAAAATAAATAGTATTGAAAGTGATTTTTTCATTAGGTTTTGATTAGAGATTTGTAATCAATAAAACTACAAATAATCAACTAGAAAAATTCTTAAAAAAATGTTAACACGCAACTGTGGAATAGGAAATAGTATATAAAAAACAGTAAGACTGAAAAGAATAAAAGATTATTCTTCCTTCTTTTTTGGTTCTCTGTTTGCATTTTTAAGAGCTTGCATAAGCATCCATTCAATCTGTCCATTGGTAGATCTAAATTCGTCTGAAGCCCATTTTTCAATAGACTTTATCATATCTTCATTAATGCGTAATGCAAATGCTTTTTTCTTAGCCATATATTATTGGTTCACAAAATTTACGATGGTTTCTATTCCTTTTTTTGTTAAAGTAAACGCTGCTTTTAAATAATGAGAATCCTTTTGTGTGTATGTTAATTTACCAGTAAGTGAAATATTTTCATTTTTTAACAAAATTTGTTCAGATTTTACTTGCCCCAAAGAAACTGTAATTCCTAAAATAGAGATTACTAAATAGGTTATAATACGTATCATATTAATTTGTTTTTATAGGTTTCTAAAACTCTAATAACTTCTTCCTTTTTTTTTGTTCCTATTAATAATTTGTCACCATTTTTTAGAATTAATTGAATGCCAATATCACCAGAAACATTAATTGCTTTTCCCTTTCCTTTATTGAAAAAAAAACCACCTCTTAATCCCCATCCACCAAATTCACTAATAGGGAAATACGTTCTAATTCCTGCTTTAGAAATTTCATTCCAAGGAATTAATTTCATTGAAAAATGAAAAGGAAAAAATTGATAATGAATTCCTTTTTCATCAATTTTTGTTGTTAGTTTAAAGAAAAAAAGTACTGAAATTGAAACTATAATAACTACAATCGTCGCTATAAACTCTTTGGTAGATATAGTTTCATTTGCTTTTAAGTATTTTTGTGTAATCGTTGTTATTGGAATAATTGTACAAATAACTAATACGATGATCAACCAAGTTTGTGTAAACTTTTGTTCCTCTATAAAAACTTTCATTATTACCTGTTTTTATCTCTTTCAAAAATAATACTAGACCAATTTTGACCAATATCTTTAACTACCCAGCCTTCTCTTGCATATTGGTTTAAAAGATCTTGCATTTTTTCTTGTCTTCTTGTCAATCCCAATCTTGGAATTTCTACTTTATATTCTTTCATCAATTCTTATTTTAATGACTTAAAGTTCCTGTATTAACAACAGGAGAAGCTTCTTTGTCTCCACACAAAATAACCATTAAGTTACTTACCATTGCAGCTTTACGTTCGTCATCTAATTCAACAATATTCTTTTTGCCTAACTGCTCAATGGCCATTTCTACCATACTTACTGCACCTTCTACAATTTTATGTCTTGCAGCAACAATTGCAGTGGCTTGCTGTCTCTTTAACATAGCACTTGCTATTTCTTGTGCGTAGGCTAAATAACCAATTCTAGCTTCTAAAACTTCAATTCCAGCAATAGATAAACGCTCGTCAATTTCTTTTTCTAAAGCTTCACTAACTTCGTTTACACTAGATCTAAGTGTAATATCTTCTGTGTGACCTTCGTCTGCAAAATTATCATAAGGATACATACTTGCTAACTTTCTTACAGCAGCGTCTGTTTGTACACGAACAAAATTTTCATAATTATCTACATCAAAAGCAGCTTTATAAGTATCTGTAACTCGCCAAACTAAAATAGTAGAAATCATTACTGGGTTCCCTAATTTGTCATTTACTTTTAATCGCTCACTGTCAAAATTACTAGCTCTTAAAGAAATTGCTTTCTTTCTAAAAAGAGGATTTGCCCAATACAATCCATTGTCTTTTATAGTACCAACATATTTTCCAAAAAGTAAAATTACCTTAGAAGTGTTTGGGTTTACTAGAATAAATCCGAAAAAACCTATAAAACCTATAAGTGTTACTAGTAGGAATATTGGGTTTTCTTTTATAATAGTGATGGTAATTCCGCCAAAGAATAATACTAAAGCAACAGCCACCATTAAATAACCATTTGCTGGTTTAATTATTTTTTCTGATTTCATTATATTGATTTTAAAGTGATATTAAAATGATATCACAAAGATATAGGTTAATTTTTTATAAATCCAAATTTTATAGCGTATATTTTTATAAATTAGCAGAATAAATATTTATACTTAAAACGGATGAAAATTAAACTTCTATTATTGATTAGTGTATTCTTTTTAACAAGTGCTAGTGTTGATGAAACTTTTTTCTGGGGACAAAATGGCCATAGAACAACTGGTAAAATTGCAGAAATGCATTTAACAAAAAAAGCAAAAAGACAAATTGATAAATTGCTAAAAGGTGAAAGTTTAGCATTTGTTTCTACGTATGCAGATGAAATAAAATCTGACAGAAAATATAGTGAATTCTATTCTTGGCATTATATAAATATGAATTTGGATGAAAAATATGCAACTGCAGAAAAAAATCCAAAAGGAGATTTAGTTACGGGGATAAATAAATGTATTGCTATTTTAAAGGATAAAAATAGTAAAGAAGAAGATAAAGTTTTTTATCTAAAAATGTTGGTTCATTTTGTTGGAGACTTGCATCAACCAATGCATATTGGGCAAAGAGAAGACAAGGGAGGGAATACAATACAAGTTCAATGGTTTGGTAAAGGAACAAATTTACACTCCGTTTGGGATACAAAAATGATTGAAGAGTGGAATATGAGTTACTTAGAATTGGCAGCTAATTCAAGAGATTTGAATAAAAATCAAATAAAAGAATTACAAAAAGGAGCTGTTGAAGAGTGGGTTGATGAAGTGCATGAAATTACAAAAGAAGTTTACAAATCTGTAAAAGTAGGCGAGAATTTAAAGTACAGATATTCTTATGATCATTTTGGAACCGTAAGAGCTCAACTGCAAAAAGGAGGGGTTAGATTGGCAAAAATATTGAATGAAATTTTTTCTTAATTAATTATATAACAACTATTTAAAGCCTCGTAAAATTATTTTTACGAGGCTTTTTATTGTTAATATTTCGTTAAACAGTGTTTTTGAAATTTATTAATTCGTAATTTTATAAGATGATTAAAAGAGTATTTTTAATAACGTGTATTTTAGTATTGACTTTAAGCTGTAAATCAGAAAAAAAATCAAATGGAATATCAGAACCAGTAACAAAAGTTAAGAAAGAACAACAGATTGATATTTCTGATGTTGTTGTAAAAACCTATAATTACAATCAGTTAGCACCTTTGTTAAATAAAAAAGATGATAAAATTTATGTTATTAATTTTTGGGCCACGTGGTGTAAACCTTGTGTAGAAGAAATGCCTGCTTTTGAAAAATTAAATAAAGCGTATAAAGACAAAAATGTTGAAGTGATTTTAGTGAGTTTAGATTTTCCTAAGCAAGTTGATAAGCGGTTAAAACCTTTTATCAAAAAGAAAAATCTACAATCTGAAGTTATTTTATTAGATGATGTAAATGAAGATGTTTGGATTCAGAAAATTGATAAAAATTGGTCTGGAGCAATACCTGCAACATTAATTTATAATAAAAATAAAAGAAAATTTTATGAGCAATCATTTAGTTATTCTTTACTAGAATCGGAATTAAATACATTCTTAAAACTATAATTTACAACACATATCAATGAAAGCAATTAAAATAATTTTATTAGCAGTAGTTGTTGGTTTAACAACAGCATTTACATTAAAAACTGTTGCATCTGGGTACAATATTGGAGACAGAGTAGAAGATTTTAGTCTGAAAAATATTGATGATAAAATGGTTTCTTTATCAAGTTTTGATGAAGCAAAAGGATTTGTTATCATTTTTACGTGTAATACGTGCCCATATTCTGTAGCTAATGAAGATAGAATAATTGCTTTAGATCAAAAGTATAAATCAAAAGGGTTTCCTGTAATTGCAATTAATCCAAATGATCTAGCGGCTATTTCTGGAGATAGTTTTGAAAAAATGAAAGTTAGAGCAAGTGAAAAAGAATTTACCTTTCCTTATTTATTTGATGAAGGACAGCAGGTATATCCAAAATTTGGAGCTACAAAAACCCCACATGTATATATTGTAACTAAATCAACAATGAAAGTTGAATATATTGGGGCAATAGATAACAGTTCTAGAAATCCTAATGCTGTTACAGAAAAGTATGTAGAAAATGCTTTAGATGCATTATTAAGTGGTAAAAAAATAGAAAAGACCACAACAAGAGCAATTGGTTGTTCTATAAAAGTGAAATAGATTGCTGTAATCCATAAAATAAAATCCCAAGTTAAAGCTTGGGATTTTTTTTATGAAATTGAAAAATTAGATTAATCTACAATACTATCTATTAAAATTGTAATCAAATCAATGGCAGCTTGAGCAATTTTAGTTCCAGGCCCAAAAACACCAACAGCACCGGTATCAAATAAAAATTGATAATCTTGTGCAGGAATTACCCCACCAACAATTACCATAATATCTTCTCTACCATATTTTTTTAATTCTTCAATTACTTGAGGAACTAATGTTTTATGTCCTGCAGCTAAAGATGAAATTCCTAAAATGTGAACATCATTTTCTATTGCTTGTTTTACAGCTTCTTTTGGAGTTTGAAAAAGCGGACCAATATCTACATCAAAACCAAGATCTGCATAACCTGTAGCAACAACTTTTGCTCCACGATCATGACCATCTTGCCCTAATTTTGCAATCATAATTCTAGGTCTTCTACCTTCTAATTTTGCAAATTTATCAGCTAATTTACTTGCTTCTTTAAATAATTTGTCGTCTTTTATTTCTTTACTATACACGCCAGAAATGGTTTTATGAACTGCTTTATGTCTGCCAAAAACAGTTTCTAAAGCATCAGAAATTTCACCTAAGGTAGCTCTTTCTCTTGCTGCTTTTACTGCCAAATCTAATAAATTTCCATTACCTGATTTTGCAACTTCAGTTAAATCTGTTAACGTTTTAGAAACTTTTTCAGAATTTCTTTTAAGTTTAACAGCATTCAACCTTTCTATTTGAGATAAACGAACAGCTTCATTATCTACTTCTAAAATATGTAAAGGATCTTCTTTCTTTAGTTGAAATTTATTTACACCAACAATAATATCTTTTCCACTATCTATTCTTGCTTGTTTTTTTGCAGCAGCTTCCTCTATTCTCATTTTAGGAATTCCTTTTTCAATAGCCTTTGTCATGCCACCAAGTTCATCTACTTCTTTAATAAGTTCCCACGCTTTGTTGGCAATTTCTTCCGTCAGTTTTTCAACATAATAGCTTCCAGACCAGGGGTCTACCGTTTTAGTAATATGAGTTTCTTGTTGCAAATATATTTGAGTATTTCTGGCAATTCTTGCAGAAAAATCAGTGGGTAAAGCAATTGCTTCGTCCAATGCATTTGTGTGTAAACTTTGTGTTCCTCCAAAAACAGCAGCCATTGCTTCAATAGTAGTTCTGGCAACATTGTTAAAAGGATCTTGTTCTGTTAAGCTCCAGCCACTTGTTTGGCAATGGGTTCTTAATGCTAAAGATTTTGGGTTTTTAGGATTGAATTTTTTCACAATTTTTGCCCATAACATTCTTCCTGCTCGCAATTTTGCAATTTCATTAAAATGATCCATTCCAATTGCCCAGAAAAATGATAAACGAGGCGCAAACGTGTCAATATCCATTCCGGTTTCTAACCCTTTTTTAATGTATTCTAATCCATCTGCAAGTGTGTATGCTAATTCAATTTCTGCAGTGGCACCGGCTTCTTGCATGTGGTAGCCAGAGATAGAGATAGAATTGTATTTTGGCATATTGTTACTGGTATATTGAAATATATCAGCAATAATTTTCATAGAAGGACTTGGTGGATAAATATACGTATTACGCACCATAAATTCCTTTAAAATATCATTTTGAATCGTTCCAGAAAGTTGTTCTGGAGATACTCCTTGTTCTTCAGCAGCAACTATATAAAAAGCTAAAATGGGTAAAACGGCTCCATTCATTGTCATAGAAACAGACATTTTATCTAACGGAATTTGGTCAAACAAAATCTTCATATCTTCAACAGAATCAATTGCAACACCAGCTTTACCAACATCTCCTTGAACACGTTCATGATCTGAATCGTACCCTCTATGTGTAGCCAAATCAAAAGCAACAGATAATCCTTTCTGTCCAGCTTCTAAATTTCTTCTGTAAAAAGCGTTACTTTCTTCAGCGGTTGAAAAACCTGCATATTGTCTAATTGTCCAAGGTCTTCTAACGTACATTGTAGAATAGGGACCACGTAAAAAAGGAGCAATTCCAGCAACAAATTTTTCGTGTTTAAAAGCTATTTTAGATTTTAAACTATTTGTTTTTAATTTTATATGTTGAACATTTTTTCTACTCATTAGTTCTTTTTTCTAACTTCATTAAGTCATATAACTTTGAGCTTAATGCTTTTATTTCTTTTTCTTTTTTACTTACTGAATTTAAACTTTTGTAGACAAAAATTAAACAAAAAAATCCAATTAGGATTACCCCAGTAATATTATAATTTACTCCGTTGCCAAAAAAAGCATATAATTTATCTTCTAAAAAATAGATGGCAACAAAAGTAAAAAATGAAAAACCAATAATAAATGTTGGTAATCTTTTTTTAATATTGATGATTTCTTCTTTTAAGAATTTCTTCCTGTTTTGGTACTTTGAAATTAATATGTTTTTATTCACCATTCATTTCTTTTTTTAATCTTTTTCTAGCTCAAGTCTTTGTTTTTCTAGAGCTTCTGAAATTCGATTTCTATTTAATGGATGAATTAATGTTTTTATATTTCTTTGTTTAACAAAAGGATACAATTCTAAACTGTTTATCATTATATCTTCTATGTTTTGTTGGTAATTTGTTCCTAAAAGAACTATTTTTTTATCATTAAAAAGTGCTATTTCTTTGTTTGAATTTTCTTTTACTTTTTTATTAATAATTCCTTCTTTTAGCTGATTTAAAAAACCACCTGCTTTTTCAATTTGCTTAAAAAGTGTAAGTGCTTTTTCTGCCAACTGATGTGTTAATGATTCTATATAATAAGACCCATCTGCAAAATTTTGAGCTTCTTTTAAGTAGCTTTCCTGTTGTAAAACTAGTAATTGATTTCTTGCTATTCTTTCTCCAAACTCATTTGATTTATGATAAATAGTATCATAAGAAACATTAGAAATTGTGTTTGCACCACCTAAAATAGCACTCATACATTCTGTTGTTGTTCTTAGCATATTTACATTGTAATCGTACAATGTTTTGTTACGTAAACTAGGTTGAACAAACAAATGAGCTTCTACATTCTTAACATTGTACTCTGTTAATAATGTAGCCCATAAAATTCTAAATGCTCTTAATTTAGCAATTTCGAAAAAATAATTACTTCCTACAGAAAAAGTAAAATGAATTTTAGTTGCCATTTCACTACCAAAATGATTCAAATATTCATTTGCATGGGCCAAAGTATACGCAAGTTGCTGCGTACTATTTGCTCCAGCATTTTGATATAAATCTGATGAAACAGAAATGCAATTATCAGTATGTTTTATTATTGTTGCTAGTTTAGAATGATCTTCTTTTAAACTCACAAACCAATTCCCCGTTTCAGCTAAATTGCCAATAATATCTGTTTGAAAATAAACTTCTTTTGAGTTGATGAAATCAGATAATTTAATTTGAAATTCATCATTTAAAAAAGTAAAATTAAAATAGATATTAATAGATTTTGCTTCTATATTTTGAAGTAATATTTTATAATCAAAAGTAGAAGTTGCCTTAAATTGAATTGAATTTGCACCCCTTTTCAATGAATCTAATGCTAAAAAATTTGCTATTTTTTCATCATCAATAAAAATAGTTTGACAAATATTAAATCCTTTTTCAGGTAAGTTAATTTCTTCATGATTCCTGTCTTCTGATGTGTAAAATGGTTTTACAACAATGTTTTCATTGGTTTTCCAAAGAAGTGTGTCATTATATTCTTCGCCTTTTAAATCTGCTTGAATTTTTTGCTTCCAGGCAGCAGGTGAGGTTCCGTTAAATTCATCAAATAAAAATTTACTCATTATTTTTTTACAGTATCAAATTCTATAATATATATATCTTCGTTCTCTTTTTTCATTAAATATTTTTCTCTAGCAAAGCGTTCTAATTGAAGAGAATCTTGCAATTTCTTTATGACCGTTTTATTCTCATTAATTTTAGTTTTGTAAAAAGAAATCGTATTTTCTAAATCATTAATTTCTTTGTCAAATTTTCTGTGAATTAAATACGAATTTTCATCAAAAAATAACATCCAAATAAGAAATGGAATAAAAATTAAAACAAAAACATTTGATAGAATTTTTACAGCTTTATTATTCTTTAAATCTCTTATTGTCATAGAATTTACAAACGTTCATTAATAACAGTTCTTACAATATCTATAGCAACAGTATTATGCCTATCATTAGGAATAATAATATCTGCAAAGTTTTTTGTTGGTTCTATAAATTGTTGATGCATTGGTTTTAAGGTATCTTGATAACGATTTAAAACTTCATTAATATCTCTTCCTCTTTCTGTAATATCTCTTTTAACTCTTCTTATTAAACGTTCATCAGTGTCGGCGTGAACAAATATTTTTATATCAAAAAGAGAACGCAATTCTTCGCTATTAAAAATAAGTATCCCTTCTACAATAACAACTTTTCTTGGATGTGTTTTTACAGTATCTTCTGTTCTATTGTGTGTTACAAAAGAATATACAGGCTGATCAATCGTTTTGCCAGATTTTAATGCTTTTAAATGTGCTACAATTAAATCAAAATCAATTGCTCTTGGATGGTCAAAATTTATTTTCCTTCTTTCATCATAAGAAAGATTGTTGGTCTCTTTATAGTAAGAGTCTTGTGAAATCACACAAACTTCATCTGTAGGAAGTTGATTAATAATTTGGTTAACAACAGTTGTCTTTCCACTTCCAGTTCCACCAGCAATTCCAATAATAAGCATATAAAATTATGATTTTGATAAATATTTTATAAAAAAAAAGTAAAGATATTATAAATATATAAAATATGAATTTTATCCAGGTTCTTTTTCAGAACCAACTTCATGTTTTAGTAAACCTCTAAAAGCGTCGTTTACAGTATTTCCTTCATAAAGGACTTTGTAAACTTCATTAGATATTGGCATATCAACTTTATAATCTTTTGCTAATTCCATTACAACTTTTGCAGTTTTAACTCCTTCTGCAACTTCATTCATTTCTGCTATGATTTCTTCTAATTTTTTTCCTTTTCCTAGCTGAAATCCAACATGATGATTTCTACTTTTAGAACTAGAGCAAGTTGCAATTAAATCTCCCAAACCTGCAAGTCCTGCAAAGGTTCTATTTTTACCTCCCATTGCAGTACCTAATCTTGTTAATTCTGATAAACCTCTTGTTATTAAAGCAGAACGAGTATTGTCTCCAGCATTTGTGCCATCTCCCATTCCAGCAGCAATAGCCATTATGTTTTTTAATGCGCCACCTAACTCACATCCAATAACATCATTATTTGTGTAAACTCTAAATAATCCAGAACTAAAAACAGCTTGCAACCTTGTTGCAATGGTATTATCTACCATAGAAATAACCGCAGCTGCAGCTTTACCAGAATGAATTTCTTTCGCTAAATTAGGACCCGTTAAAACTCCAGCAGGATGACCAGGCATTATTTCTTGAATAATTTCTGTCATTCTCATTTTTGAGCTAATCTCTAGTCCTTTTGCTAAACTAACAATAGGAACCCACGGTCTAATATAAGGTTTTGCTTCTTCTAAAACTTTTCTAAAACTTTGAGACGGAATACCCATTACTATTACATCTGCATTTTCTACAGTTTCTTTAATAGAGTTAGAAGCCTTTAGGTTTCTGTTTAGTTTTGCATTAGGCAAATACTTTGCATTCGTATTAAATTCATTAATTTCTTTAACTGTTTTTGGGTTTCTAGCCCATATAATTGTTTCGCTATTTTTTGCAGTTAAGGATGCTACAGTAGTTCCCCAAGAACCTCCTCCTAATAATCCTACTTTAAGTTTCATGTGTTTTTTTGATAAAAAGAGTTGATTTACTGCAATATAATCAATTTCAATTATATTTTACAGGTTGATTCGTTTTACTTTTTTGAGCAAAAAAAAGCCTCATAAAAATGAGGCTTTTAAAAAATTGAGCCGATGGAGGGACTCGAACCCACGACCTGCTGATTACAAATCAGCTGCTCTAGCCAGCTGAGCTACATCGGCTTTTTTAAGAGTTGGCAAATAACATATAAAAATTGAAATCTACCTAACAAAACTTCACTTTTTTACATAAAAAAAGCTTCATTTTATATGAAGCTTTTTTTTAAGAAAAATAATTCAATAAAAAGTATAGAAAAATTTCTAAACTTTATCTTAAAACGTATGTTTTTTTACTGCTACTTTTAAATTTAAGTATGAATTCCTGTATTTTAAAAGATGTTTAGATAAATGTATTTTAATCTTTTTTTAGAAGAGGAGTTTACTTCTTATGGTCTTCCTTTTAAACGCTTTTCAATCTTTTGTTTAACTGCTGTTAAACGTTTCATTTGATCCATTAATTCTGGATCTTTACTTTCCTTATAAACTTCATTTAGTTCTAAGATTAATGCTTTTACTTCTCTAGAAGCTACTATTCTATCACTTGTAGTGATAAATCTCATTTTTCTATTTTCGAACTCTGTTGCTCTTTCTATTAAATCCATTCTCTATATTTCCTTTTTTCTAAATTTTTTAATTTTAATTTTCGAATATAAAAATAAAAGTTAGAAAAGCAAGTTAAATATGAATTTATTATGCATTTAGTGGTTTACCTTTTAATCTTTTCTCTATTCTTTGCTTAATTATTGTTATGCGCTTCATTTGTTCCATTATTTCTGTATCTTTATTTTCTTTAAACAATTCATAAAGACTTAATATTACTTTTTTCGCTTCTCTTGCTGCTGAAATTCAATCACTAGTAGTAATAAACCTCATTTTTATAGTCTCAAACTCTAGTGCTTTTTCTAATATATCTATGGTTAAATATTTTTATGTGTTATGCTATTTAGGCACATATTAACAAATAGTGTACCACTTTGGGTTTTATTTATAATTATTATAAATAGCGAAAATGCATTTAAATTTTTAAGATTCTTTGGTAAGAAACAAAAATTTCATAGAATAAACGACTTTTAAAAAACACGCTTTTTTATTCTGTAGGTTTTATGAGTCCGCTTTTCATGTTTAAAGTTATGAGTAACTAAAACTAATTTTTGTCTAGGGTTTTAGAATTTAAGTAGTAGAGGAATTGTTTTAAAAAAAAGAAATGCTTCTTTGTTGTTTACTTTTTTTTTAAATAATTTTTTTTATAACCCTTAATTTATGAGTGTGTTTTTGTAAATCAGTATTAAAAATACCACTATGGTCTAAGGTGTCTATTCTCACTTTTCCATGAACATGAATAATGTTATAGTCATTTAAAATAATTCCAACATGTATAATAACACCCTCTTCATTATCAAAAAAAGCTAAATCACCAGGTTCACTTTCTTCAATAAAGCTTAAACCTTCTCCTTGGGCTGCTTGTTCTTTTGCATCTCTAAGTAATGTGTAGCCACAAAGTTTATAGACCATTTGTGTAAAGCCAGAGCAGTCTATACCAAAAGGTGTTTTTCCTCCCCATAAAAAAGGAGAATTTAAATAGGTAAATGCAGTTTGAAGAATCTCTTTTTTAGTCGATTTTCCTGATAAAATACTTCCTTCGTAAAAATAAGGCTTGTTGTTTATTTGAAGCTTTTCATCTTTATAAAAAGGTAAATTTACTCCTAGAGGAATTGTTGTTAATTCACTTTTAGCATTTGTAATAAAATCTACTATTTCACCAGAATATATAGGTGTTTGATTTGAAAGAAGTATAAAATATTCTTCTGATATTTCTTCATATTGCTTATTGTCTATATAGCCTTCAAAACTATCAAAAGCTAAACGGATTTTACTCCAGTTTTTTTGTTTTTCAATAACCACAAAATGTTCACCAAATAAAACTTGACTTATCATTTCTGATGTGTCAGATTCATTGGCTTTTAAAGGAACAATACTTAAATTACAAATGCCGTAGAGCATATATTAAACTAAAAAATTAAATTCTTTCTATTACCATTGCGCTAGCACCACCACCACCATTACAGATTGCTGCAGCACCTATTTTAGCATTATTTTGCTTCAAAATTGAAGTTAATGCGATAATAATTCTTGCTCCAGAAACACCTAAAGGATGTCCTAAAGAAACTGCACCACCATTTACATTCACGTTGTCTGATTGTAAATTTAAGATTTTCATATTTGCTAAACCAACTACAGCAAAAGCTTCATTTAGTTCAAAATAATCTACATCTTCAATAGCAATATTTGCTTTGGATAAAGCTTTAGGTAAAGCTTTTGCCGGTGCTGTTGTAAACCATTTTGGTTCATGTGCAGCATCTGCATAACCTCTTATTTTTGCAATTGGTGTAATATTTAATTCTTTTGCCTTATCAGCAGACATTAATATTAATGCAGCTCCACCATCATTAATTGTTGATGCGTTTGCAGCGGTAACGGTTCCGTCTTTTGTAAAAGCAGCACGTAAAGCAGGAATTTTTTCCATTTTCACATTTTTATACTCTTCATCTTCAGAGAATAGTAAAGGTTCTCCACGTCTTTGTGGAATCTCTACAGGAACAATTTCATCATCAAATTTTCCTTCGCTCCAAGCTTTCGCAGTACGAGTGTAAGATTCTATGGCAAAATTATCCTGATCTTCTCTAGAGAACTTATATTCAGTTGCACATTCATCTGCGCAAACACCCATTGCAACTTTTTCGTAAGCATCAACTAAGCCATCTTTTTGCATTCCATCTTCCATGGTAATTGGTCCAAATTTAGAACCCGTTCTAGCATGTTGGTAATGTGGTATAGAACTCATATTTTCCATTCCCCCAGCAACCACTATCTCTGCATCGCCTAAAGCAATTGCTTGTGCAGCAAACATAATAGATTTCATTCCAGAAGAACAAACTTTATTAACAGTTGTACAAGGAACAGTATTGGGTATGCCAGCAAAAATTGCAGCTTGTCTTGCAGGAGCTTGTCCTAAACCAGCGGAAACTACATTTCCCATATAAACTTCATCAACCAATTCTGGTTTTAGATTAATTTTGTTTAAAGCACCTTTAATGGCAATTGCGCCTAATTTTGGTGCAGGAATACTAGATAAACTTCCCATAAAACTCCCAATTGGAGTTCTAGCTACTGATACAATTACAACTTCTTTCATATGTTTTCTTATTCTATTTTACGATTAAGGTGTTTGAATATTTAAATTTAATGTAATAAAACATTCTTTCTTTTATGATAAATTTAAATTTTAAATGATATAGGTCTTATTTGACAAAAATAACTAATTTTAATCAATTTGTGTTTTATAAAGTAATTAGAATTTCTAACCTTAAAAATTTTACTGTAAGTTTGTTGTTAGAAGAGAGATAACATGAGTGAAATAGTTAATAAATTATATCAAAACAGCACCATTATTTATAAAGTAATGCTGTTTTTAATTACCACTACTGCTATTGTATACCTATTTCCAAAAGGAGGACAGTTTAAATATGATTTTAGCAATGGTCAGCTTTGGAAGTATGATAATTTATACGCACCATTTGATTTTGCAGTTCAAAAAACGGAGGAGGAAATTAAAACTGAAAAGAAGCAAATAGAAGTAAATGCGAAACACTATTTTTTTTATGATTCTACTGTGTTTTCTGATGTAAGTTCAACTTTTAATAAAAGAGTTTCTGCTTTTAGTCCTTCAGATTCGTTAACGATAGAAGAAGTAAGAAATTTAGAGGTTATAGGGAGAAATGTAATTGACAAAGTGTATGAATCAGGTTTTTTAGAGGTAGTAAGCCAAGGCAGGGTTTCTAATAAAAATGGATTAATAGCGCTGCGTAAAGAGAATGCGGTGCAAGATGTTTTATACAAACGTTTACTGCGTTCTAAAGATGTATTGGCCATAATAAAGAATAATTTAGGAAATGAATCCTACTCTTTTGGTAAAAAAAGAATGTTGGATATTCTTACTGAAATCATTAAACCCAATGTTTCATTTGATAAAGAGTATACAACTAAAGTAATAGACACAGAAATTAAAAATATCTCTTATACAAAAGGTAAAATATCTTCTGGTGGACTTATTATTTTAAAAGGAGACATTGTAGAGGGTAAAAAATTAGCCATTTTAAATTCATTGAAAAGCGAATCTGAATCTAAAGTTTGGACAGACTCTAACTATAATTGGATTATTTTTGGTTATACAATTTTAGTAGCTTTAGCTTTGTTGATGTTGCTCTTATTTCTTAATAAATACAGGTTAGAAATTTACAACAACAATAATAAAGTCACCTTTATCTTTTTCAATGTATTTTCAATGGTTTTTATTCAAACATTGGTTGTTAAATATAATTCAGATTATTTATATGTTGTTCCTTTAAGTGTACTTCCAATTGTTTTAAAAGCTTTTTTTGATGCCCGTTTAGGTTTGTTTACACATGTTTTAACAGTATTGCTTTTAGGGTATATCGTTCCAAATAGTTTCGAGTTTATTTACCTTCATATTATTGCAGGTATTGTTACAATTCTTACAGTTTCAGAATTATATAAAAGAGCAAACTTATTTATTTCAGTTGCTCAGATTACCTTTATTTATATGATTACCTATTTTGCATTTTCTATTATAAAAGAAGGAAATGCATCTCAAATAAATTGGGGTTATTTCATGCTTTTTTCAGCAAATGGATTATTATCATTTTTATCGATAATATTAATATACATATATGAAAAAGTTTTTGGTTTGGTCTCTGATGTTACTTTATTAGAGCTGTCTAATACAAATACAAAGCTTTTAAGAGAGTTAAATGAGAAAGCTCCAGGAACTTTTCAGCATTCTATGCAAGTTGCAAATTTAGCAGAAGCAGCAGCAAATGAAATTGGTGCCAACTCCATGTTGGTTAGAACAGGAGCTTTGTATCATGATATTGGTAAAATGCTAAATCCTATGTATTTTACAGAGAACCAATCTACAGGTGTTAATCCTCATAATGAATTATCGCCAATGGATAGTGCTAAGATAATTACAGATCACGTTATTAAAGGAGTAGAGTTAGCAAAAAAATATAAGCTACCAGATAGAGTAATCGATTTTATTAGGACACATCACGGTACAAGTCTTACCTATTATTTTTATATGAAAGAAAAAGAAATGAACCCAGATGTTGAGGTTGATATTAAGGATTTTCAATACCATGGACCCATTCCTTTTTCTAAAGAGACTGCAATTCTAATGATGTGTGATGCTGCAGAGGCAGCATCAAAAAGTATTCAAAAACCAACAGCACAAACAATTAGTGATTTAATAGATAAAATTATTAACAAGCAAATGGCTGATAATCAGTTTTTAAATTCTGATATAACCTTTAGAGAGATTCAGATTATTAAGAAAGTAATCAAGAAAAAACTCATGAATATTTACCATTTAAGAGTTGAATACCCGGAGTAGAAAAAAAATGCAGAAATAAATTAAAAATGGCTTGCTTGTTTGTAATTCTAATACTACATTTGCACTCGCATTTTTAAACAAGTGCTATTAAGTTCAAAACCGGAGAGGTGCCAGAGTGGTAATGGAGCAGATTGCTAATCTGTCGACGGGTGACTGTCGCCAGGGTTCGAGTCCCTGTCTCTCCGCAATAATTAGTTAATTCGGGGTGTAGTTTTTTTCGATAATATAGAAACAAATTACACTACTATATTACACTTTCGGGGTGTAGCGTAGCCCGGTCATCGCGCCTCGTTTGGGACGAGGAGGTCGCAGGTTCGAATCCTGCCACCCCGACACTGTTTTCGTAGAAACATAAAAACTACGGGCTCTTAGCTCAGCTGGATAGAGCACCTCCCTTCTAAGGAGGCGGTCGCAGGTTCGAATCCTGCAGGGCTCACTTAAACCTTACTAGAAATAGTAAGGTTTTTTGTTTTTATTAAAAACTAAATATGAAAATAAAAATTTTATTCTTACTATTATTTATTAGTGCTATTAATTTTGGACAATCATCAATTAAGTATTTTATTAAGGGTGGACTAAGTTCTTCTAATACAGTTTTTCATGTTATTAAAAATGGGAGTTCTTCTATTAGAGAATTTGACAATAGAAATTCTTTTTATGTTGGAACAGGTTTTGAGATTCTGTTAAGTTCAAAACAAAATGATTTATTATTTCAAGTAGAATTAGTTTACTCTGAACAAGGATGGGTTATTCATTATACTTATTCAGGTTATGTAATTCACGAACTAAATCAAATCAATTTACCAATTATAATTAAAAAAAGAATATTTAAAAATTTATTTGCAATCACTGGAGGCTACCTTGGCCATGTTATTCATTCTAAAGAGAAAAGTTATGATAATCCAAACAGATTTGAAATAGAAGGATATAAAAATTTTGATGCTGGGTTAGTTTTAGGCTTGGAATATAAATTTAAGTTTGGAGGTTTTTTAGAAACCAAGTACATGCATGGTTTAGCGGATGTTTCAAAAGTTTCATACCCTTCGTCATTTATCGAACATGAGTACAAAAATAGAATAATTCAGATAGGAATTGGATTTCAATTTTAACCTTTCAAAGCTCACTTAAACCTTACTAGAAATAGTAAGGTCTTTTTTTTTCTATAGGTTTTATAAGCGTTTTTAGTATTTCACATCAGTTTCAATATTAACTTCAAAATAAACTAAACCTTTAATTAAACAGCACCTTTTAGGTACCCGCTTTTAAAAAAAAAAAAACTAAAAACATGAATAATTTCAAATTATCAGTATTATTTGTTTTGCAAAAAATCAAAATGAATAAAAAAGGGCAATGCCCTACAAAGTGTAGAATTACATTTGTGAAAAGTAGGAAAGAATTCTCTGCAGGTATCTTTACTATCTAACTAAATTAAGAGATCGTATTTTAAGTAACGATTTTAAATTAGGTTTAGTCCTTACCCTATTAAGATTTACAATAATTTGGTTATTATAGAAAAATAGAAGCTGATATTCAGGTATATATGTTGTTTGAAAACAGATTCAAATAGTATAAATTCGATAAAAAAAAAAGACGTTTACTTATGATAACACTACGATAACTAAATGAAGTGTAAACTGCTAAAAAGTGTTTTTATATTTATTGAAATTTAAATCAAACATTCTATGGAAAAAGGTTTTAATCAGACAACATTCTTATTGATGATGTTATTTCTAATTTCTTGCTCCCCGCAATCAAAAGAAAGTGAGTAAAGAGATTAAAAGGTAATAATGAAATTTTGTTTGTAGATAATTATTCTTTCATCTTTTTTATTACGGAAACCAACTATTTTAAATGTGGTTTACCGTAACAAGAATAAAAAAACATAGTATAACTTTGCAGAATGGTTATTAATACTAAGGTGAAAGAGCGTACTATTTCTTTTATTAGTAGATTAATTTAGGGATTTGTTCATATATAGCGAATTAACTGTTCAACATGAACACAAAATAAACTAAGAGATAAAATTATTATATAATGAAAATTCTCTAGGTATATTCCTTTAAAAAAAAAGAAATTTAGTTCAGATTTGAAGAGGAGATACTCAGCCGATAGCACACGCTTTTATATAACTAGTTGTGCAACATTAAAAAAAAATATATTACGGAAGAAAGATATAAAAAATAGCAATTTTTGTACTTAAACGAAAGATAAATAATAAAATAAGTGTCAGTTATAAAACGATAAGTTAGTGCTTAAAATCGACTAATTTTCATATACAAGACTGTTAGACAAAATTTAAACTATGACAATAATCATCATATTAATAATAGGAGTTATAATTGGCTTTTTCATTTATAACTTTACTATAACAGACCAAGAAGAACACATATATAGTGAAGAATTTAAAAAAAGAAAAAATGACAAAGAAAGAAATGAGAGCATAATTCGAATGGCAAATAACATAAGTCTTCCAATTGAAGAAGTTAAAGAAGATTATATCAAAGACTTAAAAAAGAATAATATTAAAGCCGATTTTAGAGAAGAAATGTTCTTTCAGATTGGAGTAAAAAAAATAGAAGAATCAATATCCTTTAATATTTCTCCTCAAAATACAGTCACTGCTATAATGGAAGAATGGCTGATTGAGTACTTTGATACTTTAAAAGAGGAATCCTCTGAAGTTGACAATTTCATAAAAGACAATTTTGAAATGTTCAGTAAATTAAAAAATATACAAAAAAGGAGACTGTCCTCTTAGATGCAGGTTGACATTTTTAAAAAGTAGAAAAGAATTCTCAACGGGTATCTTTATTGAACTAGAATATTGGGATAACATAAAACAGAAAGCTTCTCTATAGAGCAAAGAAAACAGAATTTTAAATAAAAATATAAGCTTTGTTAATCATCAGATTAATGAGGCTTTTTTAATGCTTCAAATCTTACCTAATGACTTCGATATAGATGCTGTTTATAGAGAATATAAAGGAGAAGACTCTAAAGAGGAAATTACCCTTTTAGGAGCTTATGATTTACATAACCAGGAGACAAAAAAATGAATAGAAATTGACTTTAATATATTATCTTGGAGTAGGTATGTGGAGAGTAGAAGAGAAAGTAGGGCTATTCATTACTAAATTCTACAAAAGAAAAGAGGTGAGACTTAAAGATTTGGACTTAAAATTCATTCAGGATTTAGAATATTTCTTCAAAATAGAATTAAAACTAAAACAAGCTAGAGTATTTTTAATTTAATGTTGCCCTTTCTTACTTTTATTTGTGTTTAGTTCTCTATTTATGAATATCGATTTTTTGAGCTCCTATTTTTACAAAAAAAAAACCCTAAAAACGAATTAAGTCTTTAGGGTTAAATAAAATTTTTGTTGGTAAGAATTTATTTAAAATCCAGTTCCTGGAGCTTCCGGACTTGCGGCTTGCGCTTTTTGCGGGCTCAATATTAAATAGGTTCCTAAAGCTGTTAAAGCGGCGTATTTACCATAACTACCAATCTTTGTTAAAGCTTCTTTACGATTAATATTTTCTGTATGTTTTTTATTCATAATGTTTCGTTTAAAAAGGAAAGGGGGTTATTGTTGGTTTAAAGTTATTTTTTTAGTGATGGTGCCTAAACTAGAATTAAGTTTTACAATATATATTCCAGTACTTAATGAAGGTAAACTAACTTTATGTACTCCGTTAGCAGTAACTTTAGTTTGTAACACTTGCTTTCCTAATAAAGAGAACATTGTAAAAGTAGCGTCTGTATTTAAACCCGTAATAGTTATTTCGTTTGAAGAAGATTTATATACACTAATGTCTTTTGCATTTAAATTAGTTGTATTTAAGCTTTTTCCAGCAGTATGTATATAAAACTGACCAATTCCGTTTGCAGCTTCTGTTAATATAGTTGTATACGTGCTTTCAGATAAGTTAGTAAAATCTCCTGTACTCTTATCTTCTAAAGACACACTTACGCCTTCTGGTAAGTTGGTGCTTTCTATAGAAAAAGTAATTTCTTCACCTTTATTGGCAATAATACCAACGGGAATAATAGAAGCGTCATTTTTTGGTAAAGTTTGAATTGCTAAATGTTTCCCTTTGTTATCGCTAACTAATTCTGTAAACACAGCAAAACTATAGCTGTCACCACCAAACATTTTAGAATCATAACCGTTATCATAACCCGTTGTTTTTCCGTCTATATAAAATACTTTTGCTGCACTTTTAGTGTTTTTATTTTCAATAAATAATTCAAAACTACTTGTCGCTTCTTCTCTTGTAAAAGTACCTGAACTTAGAACACCTAGATTTGCTACATCGAAATCCATAAGTCCATCATTTTCTACTTCTATAAAAAAACCTTGTCCTGGTACTAGCTGAAAAGACTCCGCACTATTTTTAGTTATATATTGAGTTCCATTATATAACCACATAGTTGGTGATTTTAGCCTACTGCTGCCATCTCCATTGGTATTATAATTGGCATTCAAAAGAAGTTTACCATCCATATAAGCGGTAAAAGGGTTTCCTACTAAAAAATAGTCATTTCTAGCAACAGGATTAGGAAATCCGGTTCCTTGAGTGACAGAAATAGTTTGGCTTGTTGTGTTTGGCGCACCTGTAAAAGAAACATCACCCGCAGAGGTTAATAAGATAGAATACCCTTTTCCTGTAGTTAACGGATTACTGTTAGTCTCATCAACCTTTTCATAAACATATGGAACTGGACCAGAATTTAAATAAGAGGCAAGCCCTACGTTATTGCCATTTGTGGCTACATTAACATTGTCTTTTATACCTTGAATACTTTGTCCACTAACAGGTGAGCTAATTAAATGCCAATTTGTGTCCAGTATATTTCTTTTGTATGTAATGACACCATCACCTGTTCCATCTCCATCTATTGCATTGTCTGTAGTAAGAGAAGCGTCAGATTCAAGTGTAAAAGTAGCAGTACTCGGAACAGTTATGGTTCCACTAGATGCTACTGAACCTGTTGCTGTAAAAGCAGTTCCAGCTTCAAGAGTAAGAGTAGCAGTACTCGTAATAATTACGGCTCCATTAGAGGTTACAGTACCATCTGCTAATGTAAAAGTAGCAGTACCATTAATAGTCATGTTATTAAATACTATGTTATCTGCACCTTCAACTTGTGGGTAATTAGTATTAGGTAAAGTAAGAGTATTAATAATAATATTGTCAATAGAACCAGGTACATCTGTGTTCCAATTACCTGCATTATTATAACTAGGGTCAGGAATGACATTTGGGAAAGCACCTGCTGTACCATTACCAGTCCAAGTACTTTGTGCTTGTAAATTAATTGAATTTAATAGTAAAAATGTTGAGAACAACAAGTATATTATTTTTCTTTTCATGGGGGTTATGTTTAGAGAATTAATTGCAAACTTAGTAATGTTTTATTAAATAAGATTACGTATTAATACCCTTTTTTATTAAAGCTTATACCCGTATTTATAGTTAAAGCAGTAATACTGTAATTAAGAGCTTTAAAATGAGGTGTATAAAAAGGTGGTTTATTTTCTCTTTGGCTAGTAATTGCTTTAACTGAGCTTACCTTCATGTTTGTGTCTGGTGCCTTGCTAATATAGAGAAGGGTTAGAACTAGCGCAATTGATCTATTTATATCTAAAACAGGTTCATTTCTTTAAATACGCTGTCTTTTAAAAGAGCATACTAAAAATAAGTTTTTCATTAGTTGGTAAGAGCATCTTGTATAGCTTAATTAAACCTTGCTAGAAATTGTAAGGTTTTTTGTTTTTAAGAAGTTATTTTTTGTACTTTTATTTTATGGATTTATTTTCTACTGATAGCATCACAAATATTTTACCTTTTGATGGAGTTACTAATTATTATGGAATCATTTTAGATAAAAAACAATGTGATTTTTATTATCAAGAATTGATGAAAACCATTTTATGGAAAAATGACGAAGCAATAATTTTTGGTAAAAAAATAATTACCAAAAGAAAAGTTGCTTGGTATGGCGCATCAGAATTTTCTTACACCTATTCTAAAGTTACTAAAACCGCAACTCTTTTTACTAAGGAATTACTAGCATTAAAAGAAATTATTGAAAAAGAAAGTGGAGAAACGTATAATTCTTGTCTGTTAAACTTATATCATTCTGGGGCAGAAGGAATGGCTTATCATTCTGATGGTGAAAAAATGTTAAAGAAAAATGGCGCGATTGCTTCCTTATCATTAGGCGCAGCTCGTACCTTTTCTTTTAAACATAAAGAAAACAAGCAAAGAATAGATGTAATTTTAGAAAACGGAAGTTTATTAGTAATGAAAAAAGGGACACAAACTAATTGGTTGCACAGATTACCACCAACAAAAAAAGTAACCACACCAAGAATAAATTTAACTTTTAGAAAGATTGAATTAAATAATTAACTTTCTATTTTTTTGATAAAATCACTTTAAACTTCAACTTCGTAGGTAAATGGTTTAATAAAAGAAAAATAGATTAATAAAATTATAATCTTATACTTACTTTTGCAGAAAAATTTTCTCATTGGACAATACTAAGCAACAATCTACAAACCTTAATAAATATATAAGTTCTTCTGGTGTATGCTCTCGTAGAGAAGCAGAAAAATATATAAAAGAAGGCAGAATTACCATAAATGGTAAACCCACTCAATTAGGGAATAGAGTGGGTAAAAAAGATGTTGTAAAGTTCGATGGCCGTCTTTTAACACCAAAAGATGTAGTATTATATATTGCTTTAAATAAGCCAGTTGGTATTGTTTCTACTACAGATGATAGAGAACCAAACAATATTGTAAAGCATGTAAATTATCCAGAAAGATTGTTTCCAATAGGGCGTTTAGACAAACCATCTGAAGGGTTGATTTTCTTAACAAACGATGGAGATATTGTGAACAAAATTCTACGTGCAGGCAATAATCATGAAAAAGAATACTTTGTTTCTGTAGACAAATCCATAACAGCAGATTTTATTGAAAGTATGGGAAGTGGAATTCCTATTTTAGACACCATGACTAAAAAGTGTTTGGTAGAAAAAATAAGCGATAAAATCTTTAAAATCGTTTTAACACAAGGTTTAAATCGTCAAATTCGTAGAATGTGCGAATACTTAGGTTACGAAGTAACCAAGTTAAAGCGCACACGAATTATGAACGTAGAGCTTGGTTATTTACAGGCAGGTGATTGGCGAGAGTTAACAGATGATGAAATGAAAGAAATCAATACAATGATTTCTTCCTCTTCTAAAACCGAAGAAGCATCTGTAGTTAAAGAGAAGCCAAAACAAGCAAAACCAAAGAGAAAACAAGCAGCTACTAAAAACGATTTTAATAAAAAAAGTGCCTCTTTTAGAAAATCATCACCAAAAACGCAAAGAAACGCGAGTGCTGCAGCCAAAAAGAAACGTTGGTAATATTTTTTGGGCATTCCTTTGTCCTGAGAGCATTCAAGACCAAAGTCAGGCTTTTTGTTGCACTCTTTTCTTTATACTGAATTAAGTTCGGCAGCTACTTTTTTAAAGCAATTCGCCTATTTAGAAGAGCTACTTTAGTAAGCTCAGTAAAAAAAAGGATTTTCACTTTAAATGCATCGCATTCACAATTTCAACATAAATATAAAAGTAGGAGTACTTCTTAACGGATATTTTTGCCAACAAAAGCAGTCAATTATTTTTTGACTTTATATAACCCATCATTTTATTTTTCAATTCTTAAATAATAGTATCTTTGCCACCAATGAAATTCGACTTAAAAATTACCGACCCAAAAAGCAAGGCAAGAGCAGGTGTTATAACAACTGATCATGGAGAAATTGAAACACCAATTTTTATGCCTGTGGGAACTGTTGGAACCGTAAAAGGAGTACACCAAACAGAACTAAAAGATGAAATAAAGCCAGATATTATTTTAGCAAATACCTATCATTTATTCTTACGTCCAGGAATGGAAATTCTAGAAAAAGCCGGTGGTTTGCACAAGTTTATGAATTGGGATAGTAATATCTTAACAGATTCTGGTGGTTACCAAGTATATTCTTTATCAGGACGAAGAAAAATTAACGAAGAAGGCGTAAAGTTTAAGAGTCATATAGATGGTTCTATGCACTTTTTTACACCAGAAAATGTGATGGAAACGCAGCGCACAATTGGTGCTGATATTATTATGGCTTTTGATGAGTGTACACCGTACCCTTGTGATTATAATTATGCAAAACGTTCTATGCATATGACACATAGATGGTTAGATAGATGTATAAATCATTTAGAAAAAGTACCATTTAAATACGGGTTTGAGCAAACGTTTATGCCAATTGTACAAGGAAGTACCTATAAAGATTTAAGAGCGCAATCTGCAGAATATATAGCAAATTCTGGTCAGCAAGCAAATGCAATTGGAGGTCTTTCTGTTGGGGAACCGGCAGAAGAAATGTATGCAATGACAGAAGTTGTGACCGCCATTTTACCAGAAGATAAACCACGGTATTTAATGGGTGTTGGAACGCCAATTAATATTTTAGAAAATATTGCATTAGGTATAGATATGTTTGATTGTGTAATGCCAACAAGAAATGCAAGAAACGGCATGTTGTTTACAGCGCATGGTTCTATCAACATAAAAAATAAAAAGTGGGCAGATGATTTTTCTCCAATAGATGATATGGATATTACTTGGGTAGATACCATGTACTCAAAAGCCTATTTACGTCATCTTTTTGCAGCAAAAGAAATGTTAGGAAAACAAATTGCCTCTATTCATAATTTAGGTTTTTATGTTTGGTTAACGCGAGAAGCAAGAAAACATATTATAGCAGGAGATTTTAGAGAATGGAAAGATAAGATGGTAAAGCAAATGGACAAACGCCTTTAAAAAAGTAGGCAGTATTCTGCAACTAGTAGGCAGTAAACAATAATAAATGAAGATTAAACAGTAACACAGTTTGCAGTTTACAGTTACACAATAAACAGTAACACAGTTACACAGTTTACAGTTGCACAGTTGCACAGTTGCATAATTAATCAGTTACACAATTAAAAAGTTAACAATTACACAAGATAAGTGAAGATTATAGACAGGTACATATTAAAACGTTATTTGGTAACCTTTGTGTTTACCTTGTTAATCTTAATACCTATTGCAATGGCAATAGATATTTCTGAAAAGATTGACAATTTTTTAGAGCACCCAGATCTAGGTTTTTATCAGATTGTAGATGAGTATTATAGAAATTTTATCATCTATTATGCAAATACTTTTATGCCATTAGCATTATTTATTGCTGTAATTTTATTTACGTCAAAACTATCTAATAATACAGAAATAATAGCAATTACAAATGCAAAAGTATCCTTTACACGTTTTTTATATCCGTATTTTGTAGGCGCAACTTTGGTGACGCTTATTTCATTAGGTATGAATCATTTTGTAGTGCCTAATAGTAGTAAAATAAGAAAAAATTTCGAAAAAGAGTTTATAAAAAGCAGTAGTCAAAAGAACAAGGCAAAATATGTAACAGATTTTAGCCTACAGTTAACAGACAGTACCTATATTTTTATAAGAAGATATAATACAATGACTAATTCTGGCTATGATTTTACTTCAGAACTTTATGATGGCTTAAAGCTAAAATCTAAATTAGTGGCAGATAATATTAAATACAATGTTAAAGATTCTATTTTTGGTTTAACAAATTGGAGAAAAAGAGTTATTTACAAAAGCCATGATAGTATTTTTTCTGGATCTAAAATTGATACCGTTTTTAATTTCACGCCAAAAGATTTAATATATAAATCTGCATTGGCACAAGAAATGCCTTCAGATGAGTTGTTAAAATTTATTAATATTTCTAGAAAAAGAGGTGTTAAAAACTTGAATGCCTATTTAGTAGAGTTTCATAAAAGAACAAGCTTACCATTTGCCTCTTATATTTTAACAATTATTGCAGTTGCATTAGCGTATAGAAAAAGAAGAGGAGGTACAGGAGTAAATTTAGCAATAGGAATTGGTATTATGTTTCTGTATGTTTTTTTAATGAAAATAGCTGAGGTTTTAGGAGCTGTAGCAGGCGTAGACTCTCTCTTATATGTTTGGATACCTAATATTTTCTTTGGCTGTGTAGCTATTTATCTATATTTCTATGCAAGAAAGTAGGTTTAAAAACTACCTATTATTACATCTCATTGTTTTTATTTGGGGGTTTACTGCTATTTTAGGAGCATTAATTACTATTGATGCAATTCCGTTGGTTTGGTATAGAATGTGTTTGGCAGTTGTATTTATTGTCATTTACTTTATTCTAAAAAACAAATCATTTAAAGTAGATGCAAAAGGAATTGTAAAGTTTTTAATAACTGGAATTATTATTGCGCTACATTGGATTTTCTTTTTTAAAGCGATAAAAGTCTCAAATGTTTCTGTGGCTTTGGTAACAATGAGTACTGGTGCGTTTTTTACCTCTTTAATAGAACCTATTTTTTTTAGAAGGAAAATAAAATCAGTAGAAATTTTATTAGGACTATTTGTTATCGTTGGTTTGTACATCATTTTTAATTTTGAAAGTCAATATAAACTAGGAATTATTTACGCATTAATTGCTTCATTTTTAGGTGCTTTATTTGCTGTTTTAAATGGGTTATTTATCAAAAAATACACGGCAAGTATTATTTCTATATATCAATTACTATTTGGCGCACTCTTTATAACAGTCTATTTAGTTTATAGTAATGCATTTACAGCTCCATTTTTTCAATTAAAAAACTCAGATTGGTTCTATTTAGTCCTTTTAAGTAGCATTTGTACCGCATATGCTTTTATTGCTTCTGTTAAAGTGATGAAATATTTATCGCCATACACCGTAATGTTAACCATAAATTTAGAGCCTATTTATGCCATTATTTTAGCAATATTTATCTTTGGAGATAAAGAAAAGATGAATCCAGCCTTTTATTTTGGTGCAGGTATTGTTTTATTTGTGGTTTTGTTAAACGGAATTATTAAAAACAGCGCAACCATTAAAAGTAAAATTAAAGGAAAAACTGTTAGAAAAAAGTAACTTATTTTTAAATAAAACAATTAATTTTATAGTATGTTTGTCCTTACAAACAACTAAAATCAAATTACTGCTATATGGAATATTTAGATTTTGAAATGCCTATCAAAGAGCTTTTAGATCAATTAGATAAGTGCCAGATTATTGGTAAAGAAAGTGATGTAGATGTAAGCGCTACGTGTAAAAAAATTCAGAAGAAATTAGATATAGCAAGAAAAGATATTTATAAAAATCTTACACCTTGGCAAAGAGTACAATTATCTAGACATCCTAATAGACCTTATACATTAGATTATATTAAAGCACTTTGTGGAGATACCTTTATGGAACTTCATGGAGACAGGAATGTAAAAGATGATAAAGCCATGATTGGTGGTTTAGGTAAAATTGGCGATCAATCATTTATGTTTATTGGTCAACAAAAAGGATACAATACTAAAACGCGCCAGTACAGAAATTTTGGAATGGCAAATCCAGAAGGCTATAGAAAAGCATTGCGTTTAATGAAAATGGCAGAGAAATTTAAAATTCCTGTTGTTACTTTATTAGATACACCTGGTGCATATCCTGGTTTAGAAGCAGAAGAACGCGGACAAGGAGAAGCAATTGCAAGAAATATTCTTGAAATGACTCGCTTAAAAACGCCAATTATTACAGTTGTAATTGGTGAAGGAGCTTCTGGTGGTGCTGTAGGTATTGGAGTAGGAGATAGAGTATATATGATGGAAAATACTTGGTATACGGTTATTTCTCCAGAATCTTGTTCTTCTATTTTATGGAGAAGTTGGGAGTATAAAGAACAAGCTGCTGCTGCATTAAAATTGACAGGTACAGATATGAAGCGATTAAAATTAATTGACGGAATTATACAAGAACCTGTTGGTGGCGCTCATACAGATAGAGAAGGAGCTTTTAAAGCTGTAGAAGCGCAAATTATTACTGCTTTTGATGAGTTAAAAGATTTAACGGAGGTAGATTTAGTTTCTCAGAGAATGGATAAATATGCTGCAATGGGTGTTTATAAAGAGTAAATAGTACATAAAGTAATCACATAAAAAAAAGCGAAGTTTATTAAACTTCGCTTTTTTTTATGCTTCTTTTTTAAGTTTAAATACCCAAAGAAGAAAATAAATCTTTTAATCTTGGATCAGAAGGTCTTGGTGCATTTGTATCAACAATATTACCTAAAGGATCAATTAAAATAAATCTTGGAATTGCATTTATTTGATATGCTTGCTGAAAAGAAATATCCTGTCCAGCCCAAAGTTGAACTCCAGTCATTTGTTTTGCCTTTACAAAATCTCTCCATTTTTTTTCTGCTGCTTCCCAAGAACCACCACTTCTTCTAGATTCATCTGTAGAAATACTTACAAACGCTACGTTTTTATTATGATATTCTTTTTCAAGTTTTTCTAAAGAAGGAATTTCTTTGATACAAGGCCCACACCAAGTTGCCCAAACATCAATATAAACAAACTTGCCTTTAAAGGAAGCTAAAGATTTTTTACCTCCTTTAATATCAATATAACCTTCAAACTTAGGAGAAGGTTTACCAATTTTCATTGTAAGATTTTTAGCATACGTCATTTCAAAATAATCAACCATTTGTTTATTTTGTTGATTAGCAGTTGCAATTAAAGTGCTGTCTAAATCTTTATAAGAGAATAAAATGCTGTCAAAATTACTTTTTAATGAAGCTACTTTTTTATCAAAACCTTCTTTTTCTAACTCAAAAATTGCAGCAGTACTTCCAATTTTTTGACTTAAATTTATTTGTGATACTATAAAATTACTGTTAGAAGAACCAATTCCTTCATATTTAAGACTCGTCATAAATTCATCAGAATTACCCGTTAAAGTTAAATCAAATCCATTTTTTAAATAAAGAGGAATTCTTTTTGCTTTACTCGTTTCAAAAGTATAGATATCTCCTTTTGCAACTTTTAAAGTATCGTTAAAAGAACCATCTTCATTTATCTTTATTGTTTTTAAAACTCCTGTTCTTCCAGTAATTGTAATTAAAGAATCTTTATTATTTTCTAATTTTCCAGAAAGCGTTAAAAATTCTTTAGAATGTTCTTTTGTACAAGAAGCAATAACTAGTAATGCAAAAAGAACGATATTTAAATTCTTCATTTTTTATATATTTATAATGCGAAGGCAAATATAAAACATAATAGATAGAATAATAGTTAAAAATACTTGTATATACAGATGCTAATTTGCATTTTTGGCAACTGAAAACAACAACTATGAACTCATTTCATTATATTGATACTAATCCATTAGATTTAACTAAAATTCAAGAAATTATTTCTTCGGATATAAAATTAGCTTTGTCTGAAACTGCGATTCAAAAAATCGAAAAATGTAGGGCTTATTTAGATGAAAAAACGAAATCGATTTCGAAGCCAATTTATGGTATTAATACTGGCTTTGGAGCTTTGTATAATGTAAAGATTGATGGACATAATTTACAGAAGTTACAAGAAAATCTAGTAATGAGTCATGCTTGTGGTACCGGAGATGAAGTGCCAAATGAGATTGTAAAACTGATGATCTTGTTTAAGATTCAAGCATTAAGTTATGGTCATTCTGGTGTTCAGTTGGCAACGGTTAATAGATTGCTTGATTTTTATAATAATGATATTTTACCTGTAATCTATACGCAAGGTTCCTTAGGAGCTTCTGGAGATTTATCGCCTTTGGCACATTTATCTTTACCATTAATTGGTCTTGGAGAGGTGTTTTATAAAGGTAAAAAAATTGCCTCTGAAAAATTGTTAGAAATTTTTTCTTGGGAGAAAATTAATTTGCAATCTAAAGAAGGTTTAGCGTTGTTAAACGGAACACAATTTATGAGTGCTTATGGTATTTTTAATTTACTAAAAGCGCATAAATTATCTTATTTATCAGATCTAATAGGTAGTATTTCTTTAGAAGGTTTTGATGGAAGAATAGAGCCTTTCAATGAATTAATTCATTTTGCAAGACCACATAACGGACAAATAAAAACAGCCCAAAGAATAAAAGGTTTCTTAAAAGAAAGCACTTTAATTTCTCAAGAAAAACAACATGTGCAGGATCCGTATTCTTTTAGATGTATGCCACAAGTTCATGGAGCATCAAAAGACACAATCCGTTTTGTAACAACTACTTTTTTAACGGAAATAAATTCGGTAACAGACAATCCAAATATATTTGTAGAAGAAGATGAAATTATTTCTGGTGGAAATTTTCACGGACAACCATTAGCTTTAGGACTCGATTTTTTAGCAATAGCGTTGTCTGAACTAGGTAATATTTCTGAAAGAAGAACCTATCAATTAGTTTCTGGTCATAGACATTTACCGCCTTTTTTAGTTTCAAACCCGGGTTTAAATTCAGGTTTTATGATTCCGCAATACACAGCAGCAAGTATTGTAAGTCAGAATAAACAATATGCAACTCCCGCAAGTGTAGATTCTATTGAGTCTAGTAACGGACAAGAAGATCATGTTTCTATGGGTGCAAATGCTGCCACAAAATGTAAAAAAATAGTAGATAATTTACAAACAATTCTTGCAATAGAATTATTTACAGCTTCACAAGCATTAAGTTTTGGAAACGGAAAAACGTCTCCGTTTTTAGAATCTATCATAACAATGTTTAGAAAAGAAGTAACTATTGTAGAAGAAGACAGAGTTATGCATCATGATCTTGTAAATGCTTCTAAATTTATTACTTCTTTAGAAATTGATTCTGAAGAGCTGTTTTAATATTTTTTAAAGGTATTGTGAGGTGTGTTTGGAGGTTTTGTTATTTTGCTTGTATATGAATAGTTGTGTTTTTGTGTGCGAGCATTTTCTGCAGGAAAATCAGATGTAACAAAATTGCAACGACCTTTGGTCAAGTAATAAACTAGGCATTTTTTTTATACTGTGTTAAGCACGGTTTTTAATTTCTATATGGTATTTCACTATTCTTCAATTTTTCAATTTCTATTTTATGTTTTTTCAATAACATTTTTATAGATGAAACACATAGTGCTTGTTCAGAATTTGGTCCCATCATTATGTTATTAATGCTGTCGTTTAAATCTTTAATTTTTAATTTTTTGAAAGGTTTAAAATAATTCCCAATATTAACAAAATTAATTTCACTTTCTTCATCTAATAAAAGTAATCTCCACTCATCTTCTTCTTCAAAGCTTTTATCCTTTATTAGGCTACAAAAAAATATAGTTTTATCAATAAAATATTGTCCAGCAATAGTTACAGCTTTATCATATTGGCTGAAATCAATATCCTCAGAATCTTTAAATATTCCTTGAGAATCAGCAATTCCAATGAACATAAATATTGATTGAGTTAATATATGGTCGATTATTTCTTTTTGTTTTTCAATATTATAAATGCATTTATAAACTTTTAAATCATTTTCTGTAAAGAATTTTTTATTAAAACCAACATTAACACCAACCCCATTATTTGTATAACCTCTCCATTGACTTAATAAATCATTGTTAGCAGTCATCGATAATATATATGGTGCATCTTTTTCTTTTATAAAATCAATAGCTTTTTCTAATGCTTCAATAAAGTATTTCGTAGGTTTTAAAACTGAGAATCCACCTTTGTAAGATTCAAGTTGTTCTATTACGAATTTCAGCCCTAATTCGAACTCGTTTTTATCATTTAGAAAATATAAATTACTTAACCAAAGCTCTGAACTATTTATAATTCCGCTCAATCCATTTAAGTTTGTGTAATGGTATAGTTCATTAGGTAATTCAGCTTTTAGGAATTCAGTTAATTCTTTCTCAATTTGATTACTTTTTTTACTCATTTAATAAATGATTTTTAGTTGGATGTTTTTCTCAAATTATGTACAACTTTAATGATATAAATCCATTTTAATGACTTATTTCAAACGATAACGGAGTGAAGTTAGTTTAAATTTCTTTAAAGTGAAGATAATTAAGGGTTTCCACTTAAAAAGGGGTATTAATACCCAGTTTAGGTGAAGTAAAAAAGTTCAAACGGTCTGGGCTATGGGTAGTTGAATGGTTTATCATTTAACTTTACAAGTACACACTATACTGAAAGCCGATGCCGATATTTAGAAGTAGGCAAGAACAAGCAATTACTTATAGCTATTTTGAGGCAACGTTTATTTTATTACCAGGGTAGGTTTCGTTTTTTAATTTCAGATTGATATAACTGTTCAAGTTTTTCTAAAAGATGCTGTGGCATAGAAATTTCTGAACTTTTTACATTGTTTGTGAGCTGTTCTATAGTAATATTACCAGGAATAACTGTGGAAACAGCATCATATGCCAAACAAAAAGCGATTGCTATTTGTGCCAGGTTTTCTTCTGTTCCGGTTATAGCCTTAAGGTTGTTTACTAGTTGCGCTCTGGTTTCAATATCTTCTTTAGACCATCTACTTCTAATGTCATTAAACGTACTTTGGGCATTGTATTTGCCAGTTAGCCAACCAGAATCAAGCGGAATTTTTACAATGAGACCAACTTCATTCGTTTGTGCTTCTTCAAATCCTTGCAGGGTATCTTGATGAAAGATATTAAAAAATGTTTCAATCACTTTAGAATTTGTTGTATCCATTAACAACTTCATATCATCATAGGTGTCTAAAGAAGCACCGTATGCCTTTATTTTTCCTTCTTCAATTAACTTCTCGAGTATCTCGTAATGGTCATTTTTATTTCCATCAAAATATTCAGAAGGTGGGCTGTGAATAATAAATGAGTCAATATAATCTACTTGAAGTCTTTTTAAACTTCCTTCTAAAGATGCTCTGATATACTTAGAACTAAAGTTTAAAGTACCTGTATGCGTATGGCCAAACTTAGTGTTAATTACAATTTTACTGCGGTCTGCCTTCTTAAGTGCTTTACCCAATCGCTCCTCACTAGTTCCAAAGCCATAATTTGGAGCCGTATCAAAAAAATTGATTCCAAAATCTAAAGATGTATGAACAAGTTTAATAGCTTCAATTTCCGTCATACTTTTCCAACTACCGTCTTGCCCTAATTGCCATCCACCAAGGCCAATTTCAGAGATATTTATAGCGTCTTTTATGTATTTTTTATATTTCATTTTGAAGAAAATTCATTATTTAAAGAGTTACTAAACATCATTTTATTGTTTTATGATGTTGCCTAACTTTAATGATATGAGTCCGTTTTAAGGACTTATATCAGACAATAACGAAGTTAATTTAAAATTTTTGTAAAGTCAAGAGAATTGAGGGTTTCCATCTAAACTAAGTATTAACGACTAGTTTTGGTAAAATAAAAAAGCCCAAACTTTTGTTTGGGCTTTTTAAATAGTATTTAAAAGGTTGTTTATTTTTCTGTCTTCACTTCAATACCTGGAGAAATATCATACCCCGCAGGTCCGTGCAATACAGTATAAATAGCATCTAGTTTTGTATGAATGTTAGACAATGAATCTGAACTTAGATTTTCGTACATTGTTTTATTAGTTGCGTACCCAAACTTTTTATTAAAAGAATAGGATGCATCTCCCCAAGTTGTTGCAGAAGGAATGGTATGGTAGGTGGTAAAATCCATTAATTCTTTAGAAGTGGCATCATAAGAAACCAATTTAAAACCAGGATTGTTGCTATAAAATGGTGTTACACCTGGGCAACTAATGGCAATTTCTGTAATGTTTTTTCCAGAATGATTATACAATCTTCTAAACTCCCCATTTGGGACGAAAAAGACAAAATATTCTAAAAAAAAAACCAAATGAGAAATACTTCATTTTTAACATTACTATTATTTACTAGACATTTAATCTATTTACAAGAAATGATTTCTACATTAGTAGGAGAAGCTAAAAGTTGTGGTAGTACTTTACTTAAGGCGTGGAAATGAGTATAGCGCTATTAATATTAAGCAATCCTGATTTAACTATTGTAAGTTTATAAACAAGTACCCATCCTAACCCATTGTCTGATTATATCATACTGAAAACTTTGGTTATAAATTTATTGATTTTAATCTTGATAAGATTAACAATGTAGTAACATAATCACTTTTATTTAGGTATTTATACTGAATTACTTTCACTTATTTATAGTCATATTTGCTTTTGAAATCGTGAATAAGCCAAAACAGCTAAGCATTAAAAATCATTAAAATTTGAACAGTATGAAATACGCAGTATTCACGAATACTATAAAAAATATAAAAACATGAAAAAACGATACACCTTTTTGCTCATTTCTTTTTTATTCTTAAACTCATTTTCAATTTCTGCTTCCATGCAGATTTTTGTAACAACCTTAACCGGAGAAATTATTACTTTAGATGTTGAGTCAACTGACTCTATAGAGAACGTAAAACAAAAAATTCAGGATAAAGTAGGTATACCACCTAATGAGCAAAGACTTCTTTTTGAAGGAACAATAATTCATGATGGGAGAATGTTAATTGAATATAATATTGGAAAGGAATCAATGCTCTATTTAATTTTAAAGGGGGCTCCAGAGAAAATGAGTTATCAGGCCGTAGTAAGAAATGGCAGTGGTTCTTTGGTTACAAACAAACTAGTAGGGATGCAAATAAGTATTTTGCAAGGAGGAGGTTTAGCAAATCCGGGGTCTTCTGTTTATGTGGAAACCCAAACACCTACAACCAATAGTAACGGCTTGGTCAGTATAGAAATAGGATACGGAACTGTCGCTTCTGGAGTATTTAATACTATTAATTGGTCTTATGGCCCGTACTTTATAAAAATAGAAATCGACCCAACGGGCGGGAATAGTTATGCCCTTACAAGTACTAGCCAATTGTTAAGTGTTCCTTATGCTTTACACGCAAAGACCGCAGATAACGTTGAGGTTTATACCGCTGGAGAAGGGGTAGAAATTACAGATAACGTTGTAACAGCAACTCATCCCGCAGCCCAATTTTTCAATGAAATTAATTCTTCACGATTCAATTATCCATCTTCTGTAGCTAAATTGGATTTAGGCTATACTGCTTTAATTGAATCAGGTTATTTATATAACAGCAGTATAGAGGAGATAACTGTTTTGATTAGTGGTAAATATTTAATTAATTATGACGCGGTAATTAAGCAATTTGGTTGCGGTCAATCAACTCAAGCAGAATTAAGTATTTCCATCAATGGATTTACGATAAATAGTTCAATCATTTCTTCTGGCGTCGGAACTGGATATTGTGATGAACAGACTTCTTTGGCAAGGTCTTTGTTTTTAGTACTGAACGCTAATGATACAATTTCAATGCAGTTTGCAAATGATTATTGCTGTTCTGGAGATGGGGATCTTATGATTATGAGCAATAATTTTAACATCGTGAAAATGTAATTTAATAAGGAGCTCTCTCTCTCTTTAATGATGAACAAGACTCTCTTTGGAGGAGCTTTTTTTGTTTGGTTGTAATTAATGTTAACTTTAATGATATGAGTCCGTTTTAAGGACTTATATCAGACAATAACGAAGTTAATTTAAAATTTTTGTAAAGTCAAGAGAATTGAGGGTTTCCATCTAAACTAAGTATTAACGACTAGTTTGGGTAAAATAAAAAAGCCCAAACTTTTGTTTGGGCTTTTTAAATAGTATTTAAAAGGTTGTTTATTTTTCTGTCTTCACTTCAATACCTGGAGAAATATCATACCCCGCAGCTCCGTGCAATACAGTATAAATAGCATCTAGTTTTGTATGAATGTTAGACAATGAATCTGAACTTAGATTTTCGTACATTGTTTTATTAGTTGCGTACCCAAACTTTTTATTAAAAGAATAGGATGCATCTCCCCAGATTGTTGCAGAAGGAATGGTATGGTAGGTGGTAAAATCCATTAATTCTTTAGAAGTGGCATCATAAGAAACCAATTTAAAACCAGGATTGTTCCTGTGTATTGGTGTTACACCTGGGCAACTAATGGCAATTTCTGTAATGTTTTTTCCAGAATGATTATACAATCTTCTAAACTCATCCATATGTGTATGTCCGTATAAAATTCCGGTAATAGTTGTTGGGTATTGAGAAACAATTTTTAAAAACTGATTGTTCCAATCATTTGGTGCGGGTAATTGTTTCCAGTTAGTTGCATCCATACCTTTTTTTTTATATCCAAATGCATCTATTCCTGGTGGAATATGCATTGCAATATATGCTTTTTCTCCAATACTTTTTGCCTCTTTTAATTGGTTGACAAGCCAAGTCATTTGCTGTTTTGCATCGGCATTTTGTGAGCCATCATCGGCATTAAAATAGTTAGCAGAATGTATGACGGTGTTTAAAGAAATAATTCGCAAACCTTCAATAGGTCTTGCAGAATAGTATCCCAATTTGGGTGCTGGATTAGAAACCATTACAGGAGCTTTTGTGCCTGTTTTGTTAATATTTAACGCAGGATAAGGGTTGTTTTTTTCTGGAATTAAATCTGTGGGAATGTTATCTTTTTCATCGGCGTAAGAAGCATAGTCTCCCGCTATTCCATCGTTGTTTCCTGGAAGATATAGCAATGTTTTTTTATTTTTAGTAGCTAAATCTTTTAAACCAAATAAAATAGTACTTATATTTTTGTTATGCTTACCTCTTGCACTTTGAGGTAGTAAACGCCATATCTTTAAATGAGAAGGAAGGTCTCCCGTATAGATAATAAAGTCTGGATCGTTTTTTTTAATAACGGCATCGGCTTTGGCAAGAAAAGCCTTCCATAAGATCATTCCAGTATCTTCTTTGTAATCTGTAGTTTCTCTAAAAGAATCTAAGTGAATATCAGATAAGAATAAAAATGTTGGGTTTTTTTTAATAACAGATATTTTAATATCTGTTGCTGCGGATTCCTTTTTTTTTGCATCACTTTTACAAGAAATGAAACTACTTAAAAAAAGAGATAGTATAAAAATAGATTTAATTGTTTTCATGAGTTTTTTTTTAAAAATACTTAATTTATAGCCAATTTAGTGTAAAAGAGATTGTTAACCAATTATCAGGGTAAAATCAGGTATTTATACCTGTCTAAAAATGAGTGCTCTAAAATATTAGAAGTAATTTTTTAGATTCTTGTTTAGATAACTGTGTTTTTAGTTTTTCCTTTTTTAATATTGTTTATATCAAACTTTATAATATCAGCTTCTTTGTCTAAATAATCAATTGCTTTGTAGGTTATTCTAGTTACAGTTTTAATAATCTTCTTGTTTTTATTTTCTTCCAATTCCTTTGAAACTTTTGTAAATTATCACTCCAATACCTATCTTTTTCTATCATTTTATTTTTAAGCGCTTCAGGTTTTTGGAAAACAATAATTAGTCCTAGATAATATTCATAATTTAATCACTTTAACGCTTTTACTAATCTGTCTTTTGTTCTTTAAAATAAAGGAACCTAATTTAATGTTTACGCTAACAGAAGCTAATAATTCAAAAGGCTTTATACTTGCTTTTTTATATACTATTGCAAAATTTAGTACGGCTATTTTATCAATTTTCAGAAATGCTGCTTTACTTTTTTTTGAAGGTTTTTCAGCATCCAAAGTACAAATAGCATGTGTTACCTGGTAATTGTTTTGGGTAAGAATTGGGTTCTCTTACACTTGTTTTTTGTAAAATTAGCTGTTTTTATTGCTTTAATAAACGTTTATTCTGACGATTTTTGGTAGGTTTTGCTAATGAACTGCTAAACTTAGGTCGATAGAATATGAAAAGTAACGAGTTAGCAACTACAATTTCTTGATGTTTAAATTTAGTGTTATTAAGTTTTCAGAATTATTCTACTTAGTAGGATTTTGTAATTTATATATGTGGAGTTGTCCTTTCTTTTTTATTTAATAAAGGAAAAAAGCTTCTACCATTTTTTTTAGAAGCCATTCAGCCTTATGAGGCGCTAAAACTTGATTTATATTAAGAATAAAACTAGAATCAGTTTCTAAATTATAAAAGACCATCCCTCCGTACGCACTATTATGTCCAATAAAATTATGCTTTCCTATTTTTTTTTGTTGAAGTCCCATTCCATAACCTATTTTTTCTTTTTTTTGAGTTGAAATAATTGAGTCATCTTCAAAATTAATCATTTGTTTAAGTGTTTTAGGATCATTAAATAATTTACCGGTTAAAAGTGATCGTATAAAAATATTCAAGTCATTTGTTGATGATATTAAGCCACCGCCACCCCAATCAAATGAGGTGTTTATATTTTCTAAGGAATAGATTCCATGATATGGAAATATAACTGGAGTAGCACCTTTTTTGTTTTGATAAAATTCTAAATAAGTATCATTAAGCGAGAGTGGGTTTAATATTCTTTCTTCTAGTACTTTAGAATATGTTTTGTTTGTTAATTCTTCAATTAAAAGAGCTAATAGTAAATAATTTGTATCAGAATAATAAAAGCTTTCACTTGGCTTACATACTCCTTTTTTATTTAAACCATATTCAAAATATTTTTCTAAAACCTTTTTCCAATCCCATTCTTGATTTGGATATTTTTTGATATTTGCAAAGAATCTTTCATCATCAGAAAAGTAATCTCGAAGTCCACTTTTATGTTGTAGTAAGTTTTTTATTGTTATTTTATTAGAGTAGTTAATTGTATCAAAAAATAATATTTCTGATAGGATTTTCTTTGTTTCCACATTTTGTAAGCTATCTAGAAAAGGATCTTCTAATTTTAACAATCCTTCCTCCATTAATTGTAAAATAATAGTTGATGTAAAAGTTTTGGTAATACTTCCTGTTCTAAAACGATAATTGCTAGCTATTTTCTTATCAGTAGCATCTATTTGTCCTAGAGCAATGTTATAATTAATATTCTTTTTTGCGCTATTTATGGTAAGTAGGCAATTATAAATAGGAGCAGATCCTTCTGTATTGATTAGTAAATTAGCGAAATTTTCATATTTTTTCATAAAGCTACTCTTAAATGTAATCAAAAGCTGAAGCAAATATTGGTTTCGATTTTAAATTTTCAATTTTAGCTTCATCTATGTTTTTATAAGCAGCCATAATTTCAACATCAGAATCCTTTATAAATGAATGAATCATACCTAATTTACCTTTTGTTATAATTTTTTCACGAATTGGGCAGGTATTCCCTAACCAAAATAGAGAAGATTTTAATTTTTCTTTAGCCAGTAAACCTTCAAATAAAGTATATAATTGGGATTCATAACCAGGTTTGAAAAAGAGACCTTCAAATGCTAAAAATTCGAATCGTTTTGGGTTAAATAATTTATTAAGAATAGGTGTTAAAGGCACTACGTTCATTACTATTTTTCCTATAAAACCTTTCATATTGTTAATAACCCAATGTGCACGGTGGTATTGACAGCCCGCTATAATTTGTCCGTTTTCTCGAATAACAAAATAATTGTTTTTAATAAATAAAGAATCGAATTGGGTTAAAGCATGGTTGTCATAGGTTTTCTTAAGTAAGGTTAAAACTTCTTCTTTTTCTTTTTTTGAAGTTATTTGTTCGATTTTTTTCTTTTTTTTCGGAAAAAAACGACTAAATCCTAAAGTTTTTACCGTTCCTAAAGGATTATAACCCGCACTTTCTACAACTTTATAAGAACTTTTGTTAGCTCTTTCTATACAAGCAAAATAAATGGTTTTTTCTTTCTCCTTTTCACGAATTAATTCCATCACTTTTATGGAAAATTTTTTCATAACTCCTTTGCCACGTATTTCTTTTGATGAAGCAAAATATCTGATATAATTACAATTAAATTTCTCACTATTAGTAGTTACAGTTGTCATAGAAAAAACAGCCGTTGCTCTTATTTTTTCACCTTCAAAAATGGCAAGAAGTACTGGGTTTTTTATCAATTTAATATGTTCTTCTGTATTTTTGTGTTCATAGATAGCACCTTCATTTCCCCAGGCAATACTATCTAAAAAATGTAAAGCTTCTTTAGGAATACCTTGATGTCTTTGAATGGAGTATTTGCCGTCAGTAAATAGAATCTCTTTTTTCATAATTATTTATACTTGAGTTTTAATAATACCGCTTTCTACTAATTGTTTACAGCTTAACTTAATTTTATCTTCCAATAAATCAATTACGTCATCTGTATGCGCTGCTGATAAAAAACAGTTTCTACCTTCCCAGATATAAACTCCATTTAAAAGAAGTTGATTATAAAGTGCTTTATACTTTCCCGGAGTTACAAACCGGAATAAAGACCCGAAATAAACAATTGATAACTTTGGAAAATACTCTTTAAAAAAGGCATTCATTTTATTGCAAAAATTGGATGTTCTATTGTTTATTTCATTTAATAGTGAGCCGTTAGTAGAATTGAGTATTTCTAATGTTTTTAAGGAAGTAGCCATTGCTAAAGGATGATGACAAAATGTACCTGCAACAAAAGTTGATTTTGCTTCTGGAATTGACTGGTCTCCATATTGCCAGTATCCACCATCAATAGCATCTAAAAATTTTGATTTACCAGCAACAATACCTATTGGTAATCCACCGCCAATTACTTTTCCGTAAGTAACAATATCAGCTTTTATGTTAAATTGTTTTTGGCAACCTCCAATATCAATTCGAAAACCAGTGATTACTTCGTCAAAAATAAGTGCAATCTCATTTTGTTCTGTAATATTTCGTATTTCCTTTAAAAAAGCAATGGGTTGAAAACTTGGGTTTCTGCTCTGAACTGGCTCAACAAGAACAGCTGCAATGTTATCTTTGTTTTTTTTAATAAACTCTAAAGACGCTTCTGAACCGTATTCGAAAACATAAGATTCATTTAAAATAGATTGTGTAATTCCAGGAATAGATTCTTTGGCAATATTTGTTTGTTGGTCTCTTTTTAGAGTAAGTAATGGATCAAATGTACCATGATAGGCGCCTTTGAAAAAAACAACATTTTTCTTTTTTGTAACCGCTTTTGCAATTCTTAAAGAAACCATAATTGCTTCGGTGCCAGAATTAAAAAAGGCAACTCTTTCTGTATTTGTAGCTAATGCAATTTTTTCTGCTAGTTTTCCTGCTAATGGAGATATTGGACCAACAGACCAACTCTTTGTTAATTGGTTCTCAATTTCCTTACGAATTGGTGCATAATTATGCCCAAAAAGTATAGAGCCAAAACCCATCGTTAAATCTATATACTTATTATTGTCAATATCCCAAATAAAAGCACCATCAGATTTATCCGAAACCAAAGTGTAAATAAGTTCTTTCTTTTGAATATTAAAACCTGCTGCATTTCTATTTAAAGCAAAATGTTGTCTGTAATTCTGTGTATGCTTTTTTGTAAGTGAATTTTTTTGAGATAATTTATGAGTCATAAACGATTTGATGCTTTTTAATAATATAAATTTAATATATAAACACAATTATTACTGTATTTTAAAACCCTAATAAAAGAAATGAATGCCAACTTAACACTAATATGGCTTCGTTTTTAATGAATTATATCTGAAGTTAGCCAACTTCTATTTTAATAATTTAAAATAGCTATTTTTTGTCTAAAAAACCTTAAACTAATTGGTTTTAGATTTTATTATTTTGAAAATTAAATAAAAATAATTGTTTCTATTCAATTAATATTTTTGAATTCTATTTACGCTATTATTGTTCTTTACTTAATTGAATAATTCGTTTAATATTTGTGAAATTAGTTAAATTTTCCATAATTTTTTTAGCATTTGGATCAAGTGCTTTTTTAAAACCATCAACAGCGTTAAAACACATATTTTCCATTCCTGCAAAAGGTATAATAGAAACCGGAATACACTCTTTTTAACCTTCTTCTGCAGTTGCTCCCTTAAGATAATCTCCTAAAATTTTTCCAACCATAGGAAGATGAATATTAAAACAATAGTCCATATTAAATGTTTTTTTTTGTCATTTGGATACAAGACACTAGCTTTACTCATTCTTTTTTTCGTTATTTCTATTTTTTAATTCATACTGATTAGGTTTTACCGATAATTCTCTTTTTTTATGGTTTGTGATCTCCAATAAAAACATCAATTTTATATTTAAAAGGTTCTAATATGAGGGTTTATCAAAATTAAATATTAATTGTGAGTGAAGTTACTTGTTTTATTTTTAACATTCTAATAGGCAGAAATAGTTATTTTTAATTACAAAAAAAATCCCAAACTTTTGTTTGGGATTATAATTTATTCTTAAGATTAAGACTTAGGTTCTGTTCTTGTTTCTTCTTTCTTTTTCCCTTTTTTTATCTTAATGGTAAGCTTGTTGTCTTTCTCATCTAAATCCATAGAAATGGTATCCCCTTCTGTAAGTTTAGAATTTACAATTTCTTCTGCTAAAGCATCTTCAATGTATTTCTGTATAGCTCTTTTAAGTGGTCTTGCCCCGTATTTCTTGTCAAAACCTTTGTCTGCTATGTAATCTTTTGCTTTTTCGCTTAATTCTAACGTATAGCCTAAACTAGAGATTCTATGTAATAACTTATCTAGCTCAATATCTATAATTTTATGAATATCGCTTCTTTCTAGAGCGTTAAATACAATTACATCATCTATTCTGTTTAAGAATTCTGGAGCAAAAGATTTCTTTAAAGCACCTTCAATTACAGATTTAGCATTTGCGTCTGCTTGTTCTTTTTTAGAAGAAGTTCCAAAACCTACACCGCCACCAAAATCTTTTAATTGGCGTGCACCAATATTAGAAGTCATAATAATTATGGTATTTCTAAAGTCGATTTTTCTACCTAAACTGTCAGTAATATGTCCGTCATCTAAAATCTGTAATAACATATTAAACACATCTGGATGCGCTTTTTCAATTTCATCTAATAGAATTACAGAATAAGGCTTTCTTCTAACTTTTTCAGTTAATTGTCCGCCTTCTTCGTAGCCTACATAACCAGGAGGCGCTCCAATTAAACGAGAAATAGCGAATTTCTCCATGTATTCACTCATGTCAATTCTAATAAGTGAATCATCAGAATCAAATAATTCGCGTGCTAAAACTTTAGCTAACTGCGTTTTTCCAACACCTGTTTGTCCTAAGAAAATAAAAGAACCAATTGGTTTGTTTGGATCTTTTAACCCAACTCTATTACGTTGTATTGCTTTTACAACTTTAGTTACCGCTTCATTTTGTCCAACAACTTTACCTTTAATTAAATCTGGTAATTCGTGTAGTTTATGGCTTTCTGCTTCAGCAACTCTATTTACAGGAATTCCTGTCATCATAGAAACTACTTCTGCAACATTATCTTCTGTAACAATTTCTTTATTTAGTTTAGAATCTTCTTCCCATTGTTTTTGAGCAGAATCTAACGCAGCTTCCATGTTTTTTTCATCATCACGCAACTTGGCAGCTTCTTCATATTTTTGCCCATTTACTGCTTTTGTTTTACGATCACGGATAACGACTAACTTTGCTTCTAGTTCTAAAACCTGTTTAGGAACCACAATGTTTGTAATATGAATTCTAGAACCCGCTTCATCTAAAGCATCAATTGCTTTGTCTGGTAAAAAACGATCTGTCATATACCGATTCGTTAATTTTACACAAGCTTCAATAGCATCATCTGTATAAGATACATTATGATGTTCTTCATATTTACTTTTAATATTTTGTAATATTTGTATTGTTTCTTCAACAGAAGTTGGATCTACAATTACTTTTTGAAAACGACGTTCTAAAGCGCCATCTTTTTCAATATTTGTTCTAAACTCATCTAAAGTTGTAGCGCCAATACATTGTATTTCGCCTCTTGCTAAAGCGGGTTTTAACATGTTAGATGCATCTAAAGAACCCGTTGCTCCTCCGGCACCAACAATCGTATGAATTTCATCTATAAATAAAATGATATCATCATTTTTTTCAAGCTCATTCATTAACGCTTTCATACGTTCTTCAAACTGACCTCTATATTTTGTACCTGCAACCAAACTTGCTAAGTCTAAAGAAACCAAGCGTTTGTCAAATAAAATTCTAGAAACTTTACGTTCTACAATTCTAATTGCTAACCCTTCTGCAATGGCAGATTTACCAACACCAGGTTCTCCAATTAACATTGGATTGTTTTTCTTTCTTCTACTTAAAATTTGAGAAACACGCTCAATTTCTTTTTGTCTACCAACAACAGGATCTAATTTGCCTAATTCGGCAAGTGTAGTTAAGTCTCTACCAAAATTGTCTAAAACCGGAGTTTTAGATTTCTTTACGACTTTTCCTTTTTGAGGTTGATCAAAAGGGTTTGATTTTTCTGATGCAAATTCATCATCAGAAGGTGTTTCTGCAATTGGAGTTGAAGCTGCGTCTATATCATCTGTATCCTCTACATGCAACTGTTTGTACAAAGCCTTTGCTTCATCATAATTTACATGATATTTGTGAATCAGTTTTGTTGATGGGTCATTTTCATTTCTAAGAATACACAACAATAAGTGTGCTGTATCAATAGATTCACTTTGATATAATTTAGCTTCTAAAAACGTAGTTTTAAGTGCTTTTTCTGCTTGTCTTGTTAAATGCAAACTTTTCTTTTCAGAAGCATCTGAAAAAGTTGGGTCTGATGGGTTTAGTTGCTCCAGTTTTTTTCGCAATAAATCTAAGTCAACATCAAATGCATTTAAGATCTCAATTGCTTTTCCTTCTGCTTTTCTAATTAAACCTAATAGTAAGTGTTCCGTCCCAATAAAATCATGCCCTAAACGTAGTGCCTCTTCTTTACTGAAAGTTATAACATCTCTAACTTTTGGTGAAAAATTATCGTCCATAATCTAGTATATATAGTTGTAAATTTAACTCTTTTTTTTATAGATAAAAACAAAAAACATGCCAATCCTTTCAAACTGACAATTTGCCCTATAAAAAGGGGGTAAAATGTATTGAAAATCAGGTAGATAAAACAATGTTAAAATTTATTAAAAAATGTTGATAACTCTAATCAATTCAGTTCTTTAAAACCTTTGTATATACTACAATAAATGGTATCTTGCCTTGTTTTAAAAAAGTGACTAAATTCTAATAGAAAATATATATGACAGACGGAGAAAAGTTAATTCCGATTAACATTGAGGATCAGATGAAAGCTGCTTACATCGATTACTCGATGTCAGTAATAGTTTCGAGAGCATTGCCAGATGTAAGAGATGGCTTAAAACCCGTTCATAGAAGGGTTTTATATGGAATGCACGAATTAGGAATTAAAGCGACTGGGTCTTATAAAAAGTCAGCAAGAATTGTTGGGGAAGTTTTAGGTAAGTTTCACCCACATGGTGATACTTCTGTTTACGACTCAATGGTTAGAATGGCACAACACTGGAGTGTGCGTTATATGATGGTAGATGGTCAAGGGAATTTTGGTTCTGTAGATGGAGATTCGCCAGCAGCAATGCGTTATACTGAGGTTAGAATGCAGAAGATATCGGAAGATATGTTAGCAGATATTGAAAAAGATACGGTAGATCATCGTTTAAATTTTGATGATACGTTACAAGAACCAACCGTTTTACCAACTCGTATTCCTAATTTATTAGTTAACGGAGCTTCTGGTATTGCAGTAGGTATGGCTACTAATATGGCACCACATAACTTAACAGAAGTTATTAATGGTACCATGGCTTATATTGATAATAGAGATATTGAGATTGATGAGTTAATGCAACACATAAAAGCACCAGATTTTCCTACAGGAGGAATTATTTATGGTTATGATGGTGTTAAAGATGCTTTTCATACAGGTCGTGGACGTATTGTAATGCGTGCTAAAGCTGTTATAGAGGAAGTTAAGGGACGTGAGTGTATTATTGTTACTGAGATTCCTTACCAAGTAAACAAAGCAGAAATGATTAAAAAAACTGCTGAACTTGTAAATGATAAGAAAATAGAAGGTATTTCTAATATTAGAGATGAATCTGATAGAAACGGAATGCGTATTGTATATATTTTAAAACGTGATGCAATTCCTAATATCGTTTTAAATAAATTATTTAAATACACACAATTACAAACTTCTTTTAGTGTAAATAATATTGCATTAGTAAAAGGAAGACCAGAGCAATTAAACTTAAAGCAATTAATTCATTATTTTGTTGAGCATAGACATGAAGTTATTGTTCGTAGAACAGAGTTTGATCTTAAGAAAGCGGAAGCAAGAGCTCATATTTTAGAAGGATTAATTATTGCATCTGATAATATTGATGAAGTAATAAAAATTATTAGAGCTTCTAATAATGCGGATGAAGCAAGAGAAAGTTTAATGGAGCGCTTTGAGTTAACTGAGATTCAAGCAAAAGCAATTGTAGAAATGCGTTTGCGTCAATTAACAGGGTTAGAGCAAGATAAATTACGTGCAGAGTTTGATGCAATTATGTTAACAATTATCGACTTAAAAGATATTCTTGCAAACGAACCAAGACGTTACGAAATTATAAAAGAAGAATTACTTCATATTAAAGATAAATATGGTGATGACCGTAGATCTGTAATAGAATATGCAGGTGGAGATATGAGTATTGAAGATATGATACCTGATACGAAAGTTGTGGTTACAATCTCTAATGCAGGATATTTAAAACGTACAAACCTTGAAGAATATAAAGTTCAGAATAGAGGAGGAAGAGGTCAAAAAGGAGCAACAACTAGAAATGAAGATTTCTTAGAGCACTTGTTTGTAGGTACAAATCATCAATATATGATGTTCTTTACGCAAAAAGGAAAAGTATTCTGGATGCGTGTTTATGAAATTCCTGAAGGTGGTAAAAATACCAAAGGTAGAGCAATGCAAAACCTTATTAATATAGAACAAGATGATAAAGTAAAAGCATTCTTAGTAACTCAAGATTTAAAAGACGAAGAATATATTAATAGTCATTTTGTGATTATGGCAACTAAAAAAGGGCAAGTTAAAAAGACCTCTTTAGAGCAATATTCTCGTCCAAGAACAAATGGTATTAATGCAATTACTATTAAAGAAGGAGATGAGTTATTAGAAGCAAAACTTACAACGGGAGATAGTCAAGTAATGTTAGCTTTAAAATCGGGTAAGTCTATTCGATTTGAAGAAGCTAAAACACGTCCTATGGGAAGAACTGCTTCAGGTGTAAGAGGTATTACTTTGCAGCATGATAAAGATGAGGTAATTGGAATGGTTGCTGTAAATGACATGGATAGTAATATTTTAGTGGTTTCTGAAAAAGGATATGGAAAACGTTCTAAATTGGAAGACTACAGGATTACAAATAGAGGTGGTAAAGGTGTTAAAACTTTAAATATTTCTGAAAAAACGGGTGGTTTAGTAGCAATTAAAAATGTAGATGATTCTAATGATTTAATGATTATAAATAAATCTGGATTAACAATTAGAATGGCTGTTGAAGATTTAAGAGTTATGGGACGTGCAACTCAAGGTGTTAAATTGATTAACATTAAAGATTCAGATAGTATTGCTGCAGTTGCAAAAGTGATGCATGAGGAAGACGTTGTTGAAGAAGAAGATGTTGAGGGGTTAGAAAATGGCACGGAAATTGAAAATGACTCAGATGAAAATCAAGAAAATCAAGAATAACAATAAATTAATAATTAGTAAAATGAAAAATCAAATATTAGCGTTAACAATAGGACTATTATCTATTGCCTCTTTTGCGCAAAAGAACGAACTAAAAGCAGTAGAAAAGGCGATTAAAAAAGAGATGTTTAAAGAAGCGAAAGCTACGATAGCTACTTTAGAACCTACTGAAGATTCAATGGATTCAAAATACAAAGCAAAGTATTACTTTTTAAAAGGATCTGCATATGGTACATCAGATGTTGCAAAAGCATCAGATGCTTATAATAAATTAGTTGAATACGAAAAAGAAACAGGTAAACTAAAATATACTAAGTTAGCAAAACCTAAATTAAACGAGCTAGTACAATATGTTTCTAATAAAGCGATAGAGGAGTATAATAATAAGAACTATAAAAATGCAACTAATAATTTTTATTTAACTTATAAATTAAGTCCTGCAGATACTACGTATTTATATAATGCTGCTATTAGTGCTTCTTTAGCAAAAGAATATGATACTTCATTAGAATATTATAATGAGTTAAAAAAGATTGGCTATACAGGAATCACAACTCAATATTTTGCTATTGACAAAGAAACTGGTAAAGTAGAAAATTTAGGGTCTAAAGGGAATAGAGATTTAATGCTTAAAACGGGTCAATATACCACTCCTACTCAAAAAACTTCTGAATCAAAACAAGGTGATATTGTTAAAAATATTGGATTTATTTTAGTGAATCAAGGTAAAACAGAAGAAGCTATTGTTGCATTACAAGAAGCTAGAAGAGCCAATCCTAAAGATTTGAATTTATTATTGAATGAAGCTCAAATGTATATTAAGTTAGAACAGATGGATAAGTTTGGTGAACTGATGCAAGAAGCAGTAAAATTAGATCCAAATAATCCAACATTATTTTTTAATTTAGGAGTTGTTAATGCGGGGCAAAATAAAATAGAAGAAGCTATTGGTTTTTATGAAAAAGCAATTGCATTAAAACCAGATTATGGTGATGCTTATATGAATTTAGCAGTTGTTATTTTAAGTGGAGAAAAAGCAATTATTGAAAAAATGAATAAAAACTTAAGTAATAATAAGATATATACTAAGTTAGAAAAAGAGCAAAAAGCACTATATAAAAAAGCACTTCCTTATTTAGAAAAAGCTGATAATATTGTTAGAACTGTAGATACAGTAAGAGGGCTTTTAAATATTTATGATAGATTAGAAATGGAATCTAAAGCGAGTGCTTTAAGACCTATTTATAATGAGATGAGAAACAATTAAAACCCTATTAGGACGAGACAAATTGCCTATAAAAAAACCTCAAGATATATCTTGAGGTTTTTTTTTGATTTTTTTTCAGAATTATTTAGAAGATAAATTATTGTTTTATTTAAGTAAGTAATTTGTAAGACTGTTTTGCTATCTCAATTTCTTCATTTGTAGGAATAATTAAAATTTTAACCTTCCCGTTTTCTTTTTGAATTTCTCTACTATCTTTTGAACGAATTTCATTCTTATGGTTATCTAAATCGATACCTAAGAAATCTAAATTTTTACAAACTAATTTTCTCATTAAACTTGAGTTTTCTCCAATTCCTGCAGTAAAAACAATAGCGTCTAAACCATTTAAAGCTGCTGTATAAGAACCAATATATTTTTTAATTCTGTAGGCTGCTAAATCTAATCCATTTTGACAATTTACATCTCCATTATTTGCTTTTTCAGAAATTTCTCTTAAATCAGAAAAACCAGTTAAACCTTTCATTCCTGATTCTTTTTGAAGTAAGTTATTAACTTCCTCTGCAGATTTATTAAATTTTTTCATTAAAAAGAAAATGATAGAATGATCTATATCTCCAGATCGAGTTCCCATAATTAAACCATTAGCGGGTCCTAAACCTAAAGAAGTATCAATAGATTTTCCGTCTTTTATTGCAGCTATACTACAGCCATTTCCTAAATGGATTGTAATAATATTTTTAGCGTCTTTTCCTAAATATTCGATTGCTTTTTCTGAAACGTATTTATGACTTGTTCCATGAAAACCATACGCTCTAATATCATGCTTTTCTAAATATTCATTCGGAATTGCATATTGATATGCTTTTTTAGGCATTGTTTGATGAAATGCGGTATCAAAAATTGCAATTTGTTTTGCTGATGTAAAAATAGTTTCAGCAATTTCTATACCGGTTAAATTTGCAGGATTGTGCAGCGGAGCCAAATCAAATAAATCTCTAATACTATCTTTTACTTCTTGGGTAACTTCAACTGTGCTGTTAAACTTGCTTCCTCCATGAACAACTCTATGGCCAACTGCAGTTATTTCATCAACAGAACTAATAACACCTAAGTTTTTATCCATTAAAGTTTTTGCAACTTTTTTTAAACCAATTTCATGATTTAAAATTGGTAAAACTTCAGAATGTTTCTCTTCCTCTTTTTCATGTGTGAAAATAGCATCTTCCATACCAATTCTTTCAATAATACCTACACATTTAACTGTTTGAGAGGGCATTTCTATTAATTGGTACTTTAATGATGAGGAACCCGCATTTAAAACTAAAATATTCATATTATCCTTGATGTGCTTGGATTGCGGTTAATAAAACCGTATTAAAAATATCATCTACGGTACAACCTCTACTTAAATCGTTTACGGGTTTATTTAAACCTTGTAACATTGGACCAATTGCTAAAGATCCTGTTTCTCTTTGTATTGCTTTATACGTATTATTTCCCGTATTTAAATCTGGAAAAATTAAAACAGATGCTTGTCCTGCTACTTCTGAATCTGGCATTTTTGTTTTTGCAACAGACATATCTACAGCGGCATCATATTGAATTGGACCTTCAATTTTTAATTCTGGACGTAATCTTTTTACAATTTCTGTAGCTTTTCTAACTTTTTCTACTTCTTCTCCTTTTCCTGAACTTCCAGAAGAATAAGAAAGCATTGCAATTTTTGCTTCTATACCAAACGCTTCTGCGGATGCTGCCGAAGAAATTGCAATTTCTGCTAATTGTTCTGCATTTGGATTTGGATTTACAGCACAATCTCCCATTACAGAAACTCTATCTGATAAACACATAAAAAATACAGATGAAACTACAGAAACTCCTGGTTTTGTTTTAATTAATTGTAATGAAGGTTTTATTGTGTGCATTGTTGTATGTACAGCACCTGAAACCATTCCGTCTGCTAAACCATTTAGAATCATCAACGTACCGTAGTAAGAAACATCGTGAATTAAATCACATGCTGTAGTTTCAGTCATGCCTTTGTGCTTACGCGCTTCGTACAATGTTTTTGCAAAATCATCATTATGAATAGAGTTTGCAGGATTTAAAATGTTTACTTTGTTTAAATCTAATTGTGTTCCAATTTGATCACATTTTAACTGTATTGCTTTTCTATCACCCAGTAAAGTTAAATCAACAATATTTAATAACTGTAAACGAGCAGCAGCTCTAATAATTCTTTCATCATCTCCTTCTGGTAGCACAATATGTTTTCTATGCGCTTTTGCTTTCTGTAAGATGTTGTATTGAAACATACTTGGTGTTAACTTAACAGAGTTGTAGGATGTAAGTGTATTTGTTAAGCCTTCTGCATTCACATACGTATCAAATGTATCTAGAGATAATAATATTTTTTTGTTGTGCGTTGCGTAAATTTTAGATTTTATGGCGCCAATTTTATTTGAAACATCAAAAGTTCCTCCATCAACAGAAATAATAGGAACTGTGGATTGAACGCCTTCAATTAGTTTTAAGATAGCTTCTTCTGGCATTATTGAACCCGTTAAAATTATACCTGCAATTTTTGGGTAATTTGTAGATGCATTTGCTTGTAATGCTCCAAGAATAAGGTCTGCTCTATCTCCAGGAGTTATAATTAAAGCATTTTTTTTAATTCTAGTTAAATAATTACGCAGTTGCATTGCACCCGTACTATAACTTCCAATAGCATTGTCTAAAAATTGTTCTCCAAAAATTATTTTTCCTTCTAAAGCTTCAACAACTTCTCTAACTGTTGGGTTTGCTAAGAAATCTACCTTTGGAATAATATCAATTTGAATATTCTTAGGAATTATTTTTTTTAATTCTTTTCCTATATAGTCAACTTCATCTGCTTCAATTTTGTTAGCGATTAAACCAATAACGTCTACTTCTTTTTCAATAAAAGACTTGTATGATAATTGCATGGTATTAATAAAATCCTTTTTGGTTTTATTATTTCCAGAACCAACAATTAGAACAGGAATACCAAGGTTTTTGGCAATCATTAAGTTTACATCTAGTTCTGTAAATCCTCCTTGGCCAGAGAAATCACTTCCTTCAACTAAAACATAATCATATTTTGCTTCTAGTTTTTTGTATTTAGCAATAATTGTATGAATTACATCCTCTTCCTTTCCTTCACTTAAAAGTTCTATAACTTCATTTTGTGTATAGGTAAAACAATCATCATAATCAATATCAAGCTTAAAGAAATTAATGGCAGTATTTATATGGTTGTCATAGTTACTGTTTTTTACTTTGTTAATTATAGGTCTAAAATAACCTACTTTAGAAGACTTGGTGAGCATCATTCTTAAGAGACCTAACGATACCAGGGACTTACCACTGTCTGATTCTACAGTGGTAATGAAAATAGCTTTACTCATTTCTTAATTTATTATCGGGCAAAACTACAGTATATGAAAATTAATATTTATGATATTAATCATTAATTATTTATAAGATGATTAATAAATATGTGTAAACTTCATTTTGCCACCATTTTTTATAACTTCTTTTGCTTTTTTATGGTTTTCTTCAAAAGTTTTTAAATCTGTAAATTTACAAATACCATAAGAGTAATGGTATTTAATAATTTCTAAATCCTTTTCTGTTAGTTTTTTGTTGCTTGAGTAGCATTCAGAAAAAATGTTGTTACATGGTAGTTTTGATGTTGGAAAAAAGCGTCCTAATGTTTGATAAAAATTTTGAATTAAAATATTAGCATTTTCTTTTTTATCAATTGTACCATTCTGTATTAGGTTTATCTCTAGTTTGGCATCATAGATTCTTCCTTTACTCCAGTTTATATAATAGTTTATATATTTGTTCTCCCTTATGTTTTTAGAGTATTTTACTGAACTTATATTATTAATTTGATAAATTATATAATTAGATTTATTAATATTTTTAACAAAATAAATTTTTAAAGAATCGATACTCGATAATTTTTTTACTTCCTTTTTTATTGCTTTCTTATAATAATTATTTAAACCAGGAGCGAAATAAATCTTTAAGGGTTTTTCCCATAATCGCATAAATTCTTTTTTTCCTCTGCGAATATTACCTAAAGAATTATATTTTTTATAAACAACATCTTTATATGTTTCTAAAAAAGTAGAATCTTTTTGTTCGTAGGGAACGGAAATTCTTTTTTGATTTTTATAAAAGTCTTTATTGCTAATAAGTATTAATGTGTCATTCTTTTTGAACTTGAAATTAATAGTATCTTGTTTAGTTATGGCTTCTTTGTGTCGTTTTTTGTATTGCCATAAAGGCATATAAGATCTCGTTTTATGTTCAAAAGAAATGTCTTTTATTCTTGAAGCTTTTCTTCTGAATTTTTTAAAGTTTTTAACGAGTATTAGTGTGTCTCCATCAATGATTTTAATTTTTGCAGAATCATTAACTGTTATTTTCTTTTTGAAAATTTTCTTGTAAAACTTTAACTTTATATAGGTTGTGTCTCGACTTGAATTATTTTTTTGAGCGAAAGAAGCAAGGGTGTATAAAATTAAAAAAGTAATACTTATTTTTTTTTTCATAGCATTTTTTTTAAACTTGTAAAACACCCATATTAAATTTCTTTTCAATAGGAGCGTGGTTTGCGGCTTCAATTCCCATAGAAATCCAAGTTCTTGTATCTAAAGGATTAATAACAGCATCTGTCCAAATTCTTGCAGCAGCATAATATGGAGAAATCTGTTTGTCATAACGTGATTTTATTTTATCAAATAATTCAGCTTCTTTTTCTGGAGTTATTTCTTCGCCACGTTTTTTAAGTGATGCAGTTTCTATTTGTAATAAAACTTTTGCAGCAGAATTACCACTCATAACTGCTAATTCAGCACTTGGCCAAGCAACAATTAATCTTGGGTCATACGCTTTACCACACATTGCATAATTTCCTGCTCCGTAAGAATTACCAATAACAATTGTAAATTTTGGAACGACAGAATTACTTACTGCATTTACCATTTTTGCTCCGTCTTTTATAATTCCTCCGTGTTCAGATTTACTACCAACCATAAAACCAGTAACATCTTGTAAGAAAACTAAAGGAATTTTTTTCTGATTGCAATTGGCTATAAATCTGGTGGATTTATCAGCAGAATCATTATAAATTACTCCACCAAATTGCATTTCTCCTTTTTTAGTTTTTACTAATTTTCGTTGATTTGCAACAATACCAACTGCCCAACCGTCTATTCTAGCATAACCAGTTAAAATGGTTTGTCCGTAACCTTCTTTGTATTGTTCAAATTCTGAATTATCAACCAAACGCTTTATGATTTCTAACATATCATATTGAGCATTTCTTTCTTTTGGTATAATTCCAAAAATATCGTCTTCGTTTTCTTTTGGAGGAAAAGCTTCCGTTTTACTAAAACCAGCTTTGTCATAATCCCCAATTTTATCAACAATAAATTTTATTTTATCAAGTGCATCTTTATCATCTTTAGCTTTGTAATCTATCACACCAGAAATTTCACAGTGTGTAGTTGCACCTCCTAAAGTTTCATTGTCTATAGACTCTCCAATAGCAGCTTTTACTAAGTAACTTCCGGCAAGAAAAATACTCCCAGTTTTGTCTACAATGATCGCTTCGTCACTCATAATTGGTAAATAAGCACCACCAGCAACACAACTTCCCATAACAGCAGAAATTTGTGTAATTCCCATGCTACTCATTATTGCGTTATTTCTAAAAATTCGCCCAAAATGTTCTTTATCTGGAAAAATTTCATCTTGCAGCGGTAAATATACTCCAGCGGAATCAACTAAATAAATAATTGGAATTTTATTTTCTATGGATATTTCTTGTGCGCGTAAGTTCTTTTTTCCTGTAATAGGAAACCAAGCTCCAGCTTTTACAGTAGCATCGTTAGCAACAACAATGCATTGTTTTCCTTTAACATAACCAATTTTCACTACAACGCCACCAGAAGGACAACCTCCATGTTCAGCATACATATCTTCACCAGCAAAAGCACCAATTTCTATAGATTTAGAATTATTATCTAGCAGATAATCAACTCTTTCTCTTGCTGTCATTTTGCCTTTTTCATGATGTTTATCAATTCTTTTTTGACCACCACCCAATTTTACTTTGGCAAATCTTTTACGCAAATCTGAGACTAAAAGTTTATTGTAATCTTCGTTTTTATTGAAGTTGATATCCATGGTAATGTGTTTCTTAGTTTTGGGCTAAATTAAGAAATATTCTTTTGAATGAAATCATAAAAAAAGCAGAAATAAGCGAAAATAAATTATCTCTGCTTCCCGTTTTTAAAAGTAATATTTATTTTCTCAAAAGAGAGAAATGTCCTTTTTTAAGTATTGGATATTTACTAGTATCTGCGGGAATTAATTGAATATTAAACCAATAGTCATCAGAAGGAAGTGTTTTTCCGTTAAAAGTTCCGTTCCAACCTTGGCTATCAATTGGTACTTGAGCCATCAACTTTCCAAACCTATTAAAGATGTTAATGCTACTATTAGGGTAAAATGTTTTGTTAGCTCCTTTAATTACCCAAGTATCATTCTTTCCATCACCATTTGGCGTAAAGAATTTTGGAAACTGAATTACAGATATTTGTAATTCCGCATCAGGAGAACAACCCTTTTTATCATTTACAATAATGGTATAAATTCCACCTTCTAAGTTCTCAAAAAGGGGGGCTTTTTGAAAACCAATAAAAGGGATTCTTTCATTGTTATCATCATTTCTTACTGCAAATTGATAATCTCCAAGACCTAAATTGTTGTTTGTTGTAGCTATACTTATAGAAATAGTATTAGTACTACCAATATTATTAGATTCATCAATAATAGTAATAAAACGTTCATTTAAAGTTGCAGGATTGGATTCGTCTACAACAATGGTTTCTAATTTTGTACAATTTGTACCATTTGTGGTCGTTGCAGTAACTGTGTAATTTCCTCCATTAGTAATGTCTACATTATCACTTGTACTTATAATATTTCCACTTAAATCTTTCCATTGATAAGTGTAAATATCGCTTGGGTTTTCTACAGAAATATTTAAAGGTAAATTATTTAAACAGATTACTTGTGGAGTAGTAACTGTAAAATTTGGAAGTGGATTTACAATAACATCAAAAGTAGCGTCATCATTTACACAAGAAGTTGCTTTGTTTTGAATTCTTACAAAAATTGTTTCTGTAGGGTTTGTATTTGTATAAGGTGATAAAAGAGGTGTGTTTCCAGAAATTGCATCATCTTGATTTTCATGAAAAGTAACCTTAAAATCATCAGGATCTTGAGTTGTTCCAAGAATACTAGGAATTTGCCCCTCTAAATCTATGTTTTGAATAATTCCATTTGTATCATCATCGTCTAAATCATCATCACAATAAGAAAGATTAGAAATAGGTTCAAAAAGAGGTTCTGAATTTACAATAACATCAAATTGTGAAATTCCATTTGCACACGTTGTATTTGAATTATAGACACGAACATAAATGGTTTGTATATCTGGTTTTGTGTTGCTAAAAGGAGATACTAAAGGGCTTATCCCATTTTGAGCATCATTTAAATCACGATGATAAGTAACCGTAAATAGGCTTTTGTTTTGAGTTCCTAAAATAGCATCTGATTGAGATTCTAAATCAAAAGATTGGGAAAACCCATTTCTTGCAGAACCATCAGAATTATCATCACAAATTTCTAAATCTTGAACAAAATTAGCAATTGGTATAGGGTTTACCACCAAATTAAATGTTGTGTGATCTGTAAAACAATTTGTAGTCGTATTGGTAACTCTTACATAAATAGTTTGAGAATCTTTAACAGTATTTTCATAAGGGGAAGTAAGTGCATTGTTACCTGAGTTTGCATTTGCTGCAGAATCATGATATGTTACAGAAAAATCTGCACTAATTGTATTCGTTTGATTTTCTAAATTAAAATTTTGTACAATTCCGTTAGTTCCATTACCATCATTTGCATTATCACATAATTCTAAATCTGATACAGGATTTGCAATAGGAACCGAGTTTATTTGTAAGTAAAACTGTCCTAAACCTTGGCAGTTATTATTTATTGTACTTATTATTTTGTAATATATTGGGAATTTAATTCCTTCTGGAATAGTGTTAATATCAATTTTAGTAATATCATTTCTATAATTAGTTATGTCAATTTCGTTTAAAGAATTATTTCTGTCATCAAAATTTTCAAAGAAAAACACTTCTGTATTTGTAGGCGGGTTTATTTTAGTTACAATTGCGGCTTTATCAAGATAAAAATTAGTAATGTTGTCTGTGTCATCATTTGAACCTGGTGTGTTATTTCCATCAGTATCTAAAAAATCATCACAAACAGGTGTTTGAGTGTCATTATAATCATTGTCATTAGTTTGAGCAACATTTAATTTTAATTCAACAATATCTCTAACACAATCTTGATTGGAAGTTACAATAACATACACAGATTGAGGTGTGTTTACTTTTACAGGATAAGAAGTTATATCTGTAATTTTATTTAAGCCAGCAGCATCTTCAAAATATTCGAAAGTAACATCAGCTGTTTCAGAGATGTTAATTTCTGCAGTAGTTAAATTTACTGTTGGATTTGTGTTATTTACACTAACACATTGATCTAACTCTGCAGGATTTGATTTTATTACAGGTAAAGGGTCTACAATTAAATCTAAAGTTTTACCAGCATCATAACAACCAAAGTTATCTTTGTTTTCTACTCTAATAAATACTGTTTGAGAGTTTGTTACAGAATGATTTGAATCTTTTGTAATTATTGTTGCAACATCATTAATTTCTGCACCATTTTGAGTTGTGTGATAACTAACATTATATTGAGTTGCTTCTAATGCTCCTAAAATTTCAGCATCTTTAGTGTTTAATAAAAATGTATTTATTATTCCATCTGTATCGTTTGAACTTTCTAAATCGTCACAAGTTCTATAAGGTTCTGGTTGCACAGGAATTGGCAGCCCTGTAATAGCCAACTTAAATTCTGTAATATCAAAACAAGCATTAGGTGCACTTTTATTCTGCACTCTTGCGTAAATTGTTTCTGAACTAAAGGCTGTTGTGTTTGTATAAGGGTTAGGTAAATCATTTGCATCGTCTCCAGAACTAGCATCGTCTATATTTAAAAAATATAAAACATCAAATTTAGAAACGTCTAAACCTGTTAAAATTATATCTTTTAATTTACCTGGAGTATCATCTTGTAAATCAAATGAATTAAAACCATCTCTGTCTAAATCACAAAAAATAATATCATCTGGTTTTGTAGCTGTTGCAGCAGCAAAAACGGCAACATTAAATGTTGCATTATATTCTATGTTATTTCCGCAATCGTCTTCTAAAGTAATTGTTAAATTGTAAATGCCTATATCAGTAGTGTCTATATCTGTAAATTTTAAACTAGATTCAGTTGCTGAAGAAGAAATTGTAGTTTCTGTAGTTCCATCATTAAAAGTCCAAGTGTATAATAGATTTATTCCTGAAATAGATGCTGGAGTTATAACCTTGTCTTGACCAATACAAAATTGTAAGTCTTGATTATTTACGACTGTATTTGTGTCTTCATCTTTTATTTCAATAGGTAATAAGAGAGAAGCGAGGAATGGTGGTAACCCTTGAGTAGTTCTTCCTGTGTTTAAATTAATTGCATCTTTAGTATATATTATATCGTCTCCAGATTTATTTGGGTTTTCAATAACATCTAAAAAATTAGAACCTGGTATTGAAACATATATTTTGCCATTCGGACCTAATTGCAGTGCTCCTCTAAAACCAAATTTATTTATAATTTCTGTTTTACTAGAAGCAACATCTGAGTTTTCTATATCAAATTGAAATATTTTAAAACTACCACTATAACTTGATACATAAAGTTTGTTAGATTGTTGAGAAAAAGCCACCCCATAAGGAGCTTCCCCAGAAAACATTGGAATTAAAACTTGGGAAGAACTTTGGTTAATTTTACCAGAAATATTGTCAAAATCAAACAAAACTAAACTACCATTTATATTATTGCTATTAGAAGCATTATAATCTGCAAATGCAATTTTTTTTCCATTAGGAGATACTTGTAGATACCCCCTTTTATCAGAAGCTGTAAAATTAACTTTACTAGTAACCACATTACTAACGTCAACTCCATTTTCGGTAATTTTGTAACTATAAAAAGTATCATTAACAAAGGATAAAACCCAATAAACATTACAATCATTACCTTTTACCGCAGTAACCTTTTCTGACCAACCAGAACTATTGTCTGTATTTGTAACTGGGTCTTTAGCTAAATTAACAGGTCCGTCAATGATTTCTCCTAAACTATTATTTTTAGACATATCAATAGTATAATAATTGAAACCAGGATTTGGGTTTATACCATTAGGAACAAAGTCAGTACCAACAGTAAATAGATAATATATAGCTGTAGATCCTGGTTTAGGTATAATCATTCCTGATTGAGTACTTGAAGGGTTTCCTTGAAGATTATTTGCCAAACTTCCATCAGAATAGGTCATCAATGTATGGTTTTTACTGAAAACTTTTATTCCATCAGAATAAAATAATAACTCTCCTGAAGGAGAAGAGAAAGAAGAGCATCCTTCTGTGGTATTTAGCTGCCCATTTGTTAAAGCTGTTGGTGGATTTGTACTAAAGTCTAAACCTGCATTTTCTCCAAAATACCAAAAGTTAGCTTCTTTTTGAGAAAATATATTTATTGTAAAAAAAAGGACTAAAAGTGGTAATATTTTTTTCATTTAATAAAGTTTGAATAATAAACATCAAATATATCTAAAAAGAATTAAAAATTTTATTTTTTAACAGACCTAAAAAGGTAAAGTAATTCTAATAAATATAAGATTACTTGTAACAAATAAGATTTATTAACTTGATATGTTTTGTGTTATTTTTTTTTATTTTAAAATTTTTAATGAAATAGGTTGTCTAAAAAGTATTCAATTTTAAAAGATACAAAAAACGATGTCTGTAGATTTAAATTAAGAAAGAGGTTGACGACACCCAAAATCTAAATTAGCAGAAGAAAATAATTCTGAGTCTCGTCAAAAAAAGATAGAATGATATTTTTAGATGCTATTAAAGGTTTAACTTTATGTAGCCTTTTAAGAATTTAAAAAAGTAATATTTATTTTCTCAAAAGAGAGAAATGTCCTTTTTTAAGTATTGGATATTTACTAGTATCTGCAGGAATTAATTGAATATTAAACCAATAGTCATCAGAAGGAAGTGTTTTTCCGTTAAAAGTTCCGTTCCAACCTTGGCTATCAATTGGTACTTGAGCCATCAACTTTCCAAACCTATTAAAGATGTTAATGCTACTATTAGGGTAAAATGTTTTGTTAGCTCCTTTAATTACCCAAGTATCATTCTTTCCATCACCATTTGGCGTAAAGAATTTTGGAAACTGAATTACAGATATTTGTAATTCCGCATCAGGAGAACAACCCTTTTTATCATTTACAATAATGGTATAAATTCCACCTTCTAAGTTCTCAAAAAGGGGGGCTTTTTGAAAACCAATAAAAGGGATTCTTTCATTGTTATCATCATTTCTTACTGCAAATTGATAATCTCCAAGACCTAAATTGTTGTTTGTTGTAGCTATACTTATAGAAATAGTATTAGTACTACCAATATTATTAGATTCATCAATAATAGTAATAAAACGTTCATTTAAAGTTGCAGGATTGGATTCGTCTACAACAATGGTTTCTAATTTTGTACAATTTGTACCATTTGTGGTCGTTGCAGTAACTGTGTAATTTCCTCCATTAGTAATGTCTACATTATCACTTGTACTTATAATATTTCCACTTAAATCTTTCCATTGATAAGTGTAAATATCGCTTGGGTTTTCTACAGAAATATTTAAAGGTAAATTATTTAAACAGATTACTTGTGGAGTAGTAACTGTAAAATTTGGAAGTGGATTTACAATAACATCAAAAGTAGCGTCATCATTTACACAAGAAGTTGCTTTGTTTTGAATTCTTACAAAAATTGTTTCTGTAGGGTTTGTATTTGTATAAGGTGATAAAAGAGGTGTGTTTCCAGAAATTGCATCATCTTGATTTTCATGAAAAGTAACCTTAAAATCATCAGGATCTTGAGTTGTTCCAAGAATACTAGGAATTTGCCCCTCTAAATCTATGTTTTGAATAATTCCATTTGTATCATCATCGTCTAAATCATCATCACAATAAGAAAGATTAGAAATAGGTTCAAAAAGAGGTTCTGAATTTACAATAACATCAAATTGTGAAATTCCATTTGCACACGTTGTATTTGAATTATAGACACGAACATAAATGGTTTGTATATCTGGTTTTGTGTTGCTAAAAGGAGATACTAAAGGGCTTATCCCATTTTGAGCATCATTTAAATCACGATGATAAGTAACCGTAAATAGGCTTTTGTTTTGAGTTCCTAAAATAGCATCTGATTGAGATTCTAAATCAAAAGATTGGGAAAACCCATTTCTTGCAGAACCATCAGAATTATCATCACAAATTTCTAAATCTTGAACAAAATTAGCAATTGGTATAGGGTTTACTACCAAATTAAATGTTGTGTGATCTGTAAAACAATTTGTAGTCGTATTGGTAACTCTTACATAAATAGTTTGAGAATCTTTAACAGTATTTTCATAAGGGGAAGTAAGTGCATTGTTACCTGAGTTTGCATTTGCTGCAGAATCATGATATGTTACAGAAAAATCTGCACTAATTGTATTCGTTTGATTTTCTAAATTAAAATTTTGTACAATTCCGTTAGTTCCATTACCATCATTTGCATTATCACATAATTCTAAATCTGATACAGGATTTGCAATAGGAACCGAGTTTGTTTTTAAAGATAGTTCACCAGTTCCATTACAATTGTTATTGTTTTTATTAGTGATTTTAAAATAAATAGTTTGTCTCGTAATATTAGATGGGTAACCAATATTTCTGTAGTTAGAAATATCTGTTATCTTATTGATAACTGCAGTTCTGTCTTCTGTTGTTTCAAAATAACTAATCTCTAAATCTGGTTGTAAAGCAAGAGGGAAAAAGGCTAGTATTTCATTATTTGCATTACTAAAATCGAAATTTGTAATGCCATCTGTATCATTATTTAAAGGTCCATTAGTACCGTCTTCTTGAAGAAAATCATCGCAAACCTCAGGGAATTCTTCATTATAATCAACATCTGCTGCTGCTTCAACCTCTAAGTTTATTTTAGAAATTGTATAACAGCCTTCAGATGAAATTGTTCTTGCCCAAGCTTCACCATTTTGATTTACAGGGTATCTTAGTTTATCATTAACTTCAGGTGTTCCTGCAATTGCATTTGCTTCTGTTTCAAAATACTCAAAAGTTTCATTTTGATTATTAGTAGAAATACTAATTTCTGCTTCAGTAAGATTTACTGTAGAGATTCTATCTAAATCATCATCACATTGCAATAAATCTACATTTGTTACAACTGGAGCAGGATTTGCATTTAATGTAATAGCATTTGAAGTATCGCCACAGCCGTTTCCTATTCTATTTAAAAGGACTCTGAACTGATAGTTGTTATAAGATAATAGCACATTTGTTATTTGTAAAGTGTTTGAAGTTGTACCATTATAAGTAGTATTATCTGTGATGTTATTCCACGTTGAACTATCAGTAGAAACTTGCCATTGAAAAGAATCTGCTGTAGCATCTATTGTAATATTATCTGTAGTACCTTCACAAAAAATAACATCTTCAAAAGGTGTGTTTAATAGAATAGGTGCACTTGTTGTGTAATTTATATTTGGGTTTGTATACCCATCAGTCGTATTAATTACTTTTCCATTTTCATCAATTTCAATGGGTAAATTTCCTAAAAACCCATCATTATTTTGATCTGTAAAACCTGCTTCTATAACATCATTACAATCATCATCATCTGCATCTGGTTCTACAAAATTGAAATCATTATCATTATCTGTATTTGCAACTTTATAGTTTATAGAAAGTGCTTTTGCATCGGGTACTGTTTCTAAATTATCTGCCAAGCCATTTATACCTGCCGAAGAATTAGCATTGTCTACCAAACCATCAAAATCTGTATCTAAGTTATGACCAGCTTCTGTAGCATCAAAAATACCATCGTTATCAGAATCTAAATCTAGGTAGTTCAATATTCCATCAGAATCAGTATCAATTGCTGATTCATAGAAATCTGGAATTCCATCATTATCTGAGTCTAGATCAAACATATTTTCAATACCATCTCCATCAGAATTTAAAGAAAAACAAGTTAATTGAATGTTTCCATTAAAAGTTGAGGTTGTTGAAATACCTGTAGATTGATGTTTAAAATCAATGTGATCTACTTGATTTGCAATAAACTGAAATGTACTTGCAGCACCTGTAGTATTTGCTTTGTATTTAAACCATATTTCTGCTGCTGAAATACTTGTAATACCAGCTTCAAATTCTTGGTCTATGTCAAAACTAGTGTTTACTAATAGTTGATCATCAGTATCTAAAAGTGTAATATTTTTGTTGTTTGGACCAATTTTTATAATGAAATATTCACCATCTGTAATTGTATGATCTACATTTTTATTTTGGGTGAATTTAAAATTTACATTTTGAGTAAATTTTAGTTCATACTTTAGTTTAGTACCTGTTGCAGGATTAATGACTGATTCAAAATTACCAGTATTATCACCAGAAAAAGTATTGCTAATTTCATTTTCTGTATAAATACTTGTTGTTGAGTTGTTTGTTGAGCTATCTTGAAAAACGATACTAGGATTATTAATATTTGCAATATTTAAAGTAGCATTTCCAATTGACTCATCACAATTTAGAATTCCATCATTATCAATATCACTATCTAAATTATCAATAATTGTATCTCCATCATAATCATCAGGACAAATACTTACAGGAACTTCTGTCGATTTAAAAGTAGTTCCAGAACATATTATTTTTCCAACAAGTTGATATTTTCCTGGGTTTGTAGGAGTAAAAGTTGAGTTTGTATTTCCAGTGGAAATAAAACCACCACCAGTTTCATCATCAAAAAACCATTCAAATTCATCAAAAAGTTCTGTATTTGCAGCTTCTAAAGTTAAGTTTGGAATACAATTTCCTAATGTAGAAACTGTTGCGTCAAAATTAATTTCAGGAGATGAAGGGAATCCTGAATAAAAACTACCAGAACTTGCTGCACCATTTTGATTAAAGTACGCGCAATATAATTCGTCACTACTTTCAATAGAAATATCACCAGTTAAATTAGTTACTTTATAGGTTACATATTCTGTATTTCCATCAACATTAAAAGGGCCTGAAGTGGTGAAATTTGATATTGGTTGAGAATTAATATTTACTGTAGCGCCTTTGTTTGTTACAATTGTAATACCTCCTGTAAATTCAACATTTCCAATGTTTTCTATAGTAGGTATATTATCTACTTTCCCTCTGTTTTCACAACTTAAAGGAGGAACAAAAAATAAACCTTGATTTGCTTCACTTGTATTTGCTCCAATTCCTTGATATGCAAAAACGGGCTTAGAAGTTTCTACATAGAGATTTCCATTTGCATTGTATTCATTCCCTTCAATTAAATGATATTCTCCTTTATCTATAGTTGCAATTACGCCGTTTCCATTAATATTTATTGTGGTATTGTTTTTATGTGCAACAATTAAAACGTTTTCCCAACCATTAGAACCATCACCTTTTACAAAAATATATTCAGCCCCAGCCTTGTTTATTACAGTTACTTTATCAATACCTACAATTTGATCGATTCCATAATCTCTTCCTCCACCACTATGAAAACTTCCATTAGCAGAACCTACATTTGTAACAATATCTTTATTTGAAGTGATTAAAGTACCAATTAATCCGTCTCTATTTACTATATTCTCAGCTGCATTTGTAGCAACAACATAACTTTCACCTTCATTTAGAAGGATATTTGAAATTGGTAAAGTTCCAGAATAATTCTTTATTAAAATTCCTGTAGGTAAATCTTCAAAATTTACGAGGGTATTATTTTCTGTAGCCATTACAGATATAAAGTTCAGGTAATTGTCTTGCGGGTTTTCATTTGTAAACATTCCTGCTCTAAATGTTGTGCCTAAAGCAGATGCCCCTTTACTTACTAAAGCTCCAGCTTGCGCTCCACCGCCAGCTAAAACACGTATAGAAACATAAATAGCATCATCAGCTTCAATAATATACCCTTTATTAGTATGAACAACACTTGTTTGTCTAGAATCTACAAAAAGCTGACTATCACCATTTCCAATAAAAATTTCTTCAGGTGAAGTACTAGAAACAAAGCCTGTAATATCGCCACCAGTTAAACCTATTTGTTTAATTGTATAGCTAACACTTTTGTTACTTGGTGTAGAAATATAAAAATATTGATTTTCAGGATTCGCGTTACCATTTTCTGCATATGTTAAAGGTGGTATAAAATGCTTTTTACTTAATTGAGCTTGAACATTGTTAACACATATTAAACTACTTATAGTAATAAGTAAGACTGATAATTTAGATTTTAACATGGCGTATTTCAAAAACAGAATTATTTTGTTAAAAATAGTAAGAAATTCATGAAAAATATAAAAAAACAGTAGACTTCTTTTAACAAATAAGGTTTAATAGCTACATATATTTAAAGTTAATGTTGTTTTATTTCAAGATTTTTAACGAAATTGCTTGTCTCAAAAATTGGTCAACTTTTTAAAAAAAAAATACAAAAAAATGATGTCTGATGATTTTAATTTACTCGAAACTAAATGCTGATGAAAACACTAAAAAAGTAGCTGTAAGAGTAAATCAATTAAATATAGATTCAGAAGCAAAAAATACATTTGATAATGAGCAATAATAGAATAAAGAATATTAAAAAGACGTTACTGTCTAATAATTATTATACCCTTAATAAGTTGAATTTTGATTATCAAATGCCAGATGGAAGTTGGGTAAATCAAATGAGAGAAGTTTATGAACGTGGTCATGGAGCTGGAATTTTGTTATATAATAGCACTAAAAAGACAGTTATTCTAATTAAACAATTTAGAATGCCAACGTATTTACACGATAATAAAGATGGATTTTTAATTGAAATTGCAGCGGGTTTATTAGATACAGATAATCCTGAGCAATGTATTATAAGAGAAACTTTAGAAGAAACAGGTATTCAACTTAAAACGGTAAAAAAAGTCTATGAAGGATATTCATCTCCAGGTGTTTTAACTGAGAAAATGCACTTTTTTGTTGGTGAATATACAGATGATATGAAAGTTTCTGAAGGTGGAGGTTTAGCAAGTGAAACTGAAGATATAGAAGTATTAGAAATTCCGTTTACAGAAGCAATTAGAATGTTAGAAAACGGAGAAATTATAGATACAAGAACCATTGTTTTGTTGCAATATGCTCAAATACATAAGTTAGTAGAATAAAATCACGGTCATTCCTGTTTTCGGAGTAATGACAAATGAAGCATAGAGAATTAGTGAATTCGCTAATGTTTATTTCGAAAAAGAACTTCCTATTGTAGAGAACAGTCAAATCATTTTAGACGCTATTTCACGCTTTCCACTATATCTTTTTTATGCTGCATTTAGTTCAGCATCTCTTCTATTAAAACGAATAGCATATTAGCAAAAGACACTATAATAAGTTCAATAAAAAAAAGGATGTCATTTCAATCGTGGCTAAACCTGTTTGCTAACTTTTTAGAGAACACAAAAGCTATTTTTTTATGTTTCTATTAAGTGTTGTTTTTAAAAACAAATCAAAATACTTCCTTGGATTTATTTTCCTTGGTAAATAGTTTTTAATTTCATAACTTTGTCATGAATTTAAAATTTATTCAACATGAAAAAAACTAAAACTTTATACTACGCATCTACAGGGTTATTAACTTTATTAATGCTTTTTTCTGCAGGGATGTATTTCTTTAATCATGAAGAAGTAGCAAGTATGTTTAACAATTTTGGGTATCCAACATATATTATTTATCCTTATGCAATCGCAAAATTATTAGGAGTAGTTGCAATTTGGTTTATTGGTAATAAAATTCTTAAAGAATGGGCATATGCAGGTTTTTTCTTTGCATTTACCTTTGCCTTTTTTGCTCATGTAATGATTGGAGATGGAGAACAAATGGGAGCAATATTAGCAATGATTTTTCTAATTACTTCATATTTTACTAGCAAAAAAATTACAAATGTCTAAAACGAAACAATCACAAGTAGTTTTAACAAATAAAAACTATTTAGCAGAAGCAAAAACAAGAAATCATTTTTTAACTATTGATGAACCCGTTGCTTCAGGAGGAGGTGACAACGGTCCAACTCCAGTTGAGTATTTATTAACAGCAGTAGGAGGTTGTGTTTCAATTACATTAAGAATGTATGCAGAAAGAAAAGGTTGGGATGTTGGTAAAATAACGGTAAATGTTTCTCAAAAAGAAGAAGTAACTTCTGATGGAATAAAAAAATGGTTGGAAGAAGATATTTCTTTTGAAAATGAAATTACAGAAGATCAAAGAAAAAGATTGTTGGTAATAGCAGGAAAATGTCCTGTAGCCAAAATGGTAAAAGGAGAAACAACTATAGTTAGCAGTATTCAGTAAAAAGTTTGCAGTTTTCAGTTGGAATCTTGTTGTTAACTTTTAAAATTAAAAAATAGATAAATATGAAAAAAATATTAGCATTTGCAGGAAGCACAAGCTCAACATCAATCAATAAAAAATTAGCAACTTTTGCTGCAGAAAATTTAGAGCATACTTCTTTTGATGTAATTGATTTAAGAGACTTTAAAATGCCTATTTATAGTGAAGATGAAGAAAAAGTAGGTTTTTCAGAAGACGCAAAAAAGTTTACATCTTTATTAGATAACTATGATGGTTTTATACTTTCTTTAGCAGAACACAATGGTTCTTATGCAGCAGCTTTTAAAAATATTTTTGATTGGAGTTCAAGAATTGAAGCGAATGTTTTTAGAAACAAACCATTGTTGTTAATGGCAACTTCTCCAGGAGGAAGAGGTGGTAAATCTGTTTTAGATGCCGGAGTTGAGAAGTTTTCAAGAATGGGCGCAAAAGAATTGGTTCGTTTTTCTTTTCCTAGTTTTTACGATAATTTTAAAGAAGGTAAAATTGTAAATGAAGAGCTATCAATTTTGTTAAAAAAAGAAGTTAAAAAGTTTGAACAATTTATAAAATAATAAAAATGAAAATAACTTTATACGGAAAACAAGGACATGCATATACCGTTGCTTTTAAAAATTTTTTAAATTCAACAGATGTTCCTTATGTTTATAAAGACGTTTCTAAAGATGTTGCAGCTAGAGAACATAGCAAAGAATTATACAATGGTGTTGTAAAGTTTCCTACGTTATTTGTAAATGATGAGGTGTATTTAACACCAACAACAGAAGAGTTTAATAAAATAATGCAAGATTTAAAATTAAGAGCATAAGTGCGGCATCTTCTAGCGTAGTAGAGAAGTAATTGTAATAAATACTAAATAAATGGGAGATATTTCTAAAGACATCAACTCTAAGTTTGTAAGTAATAAAGTAAAAGCGTTAATCAATATAAAATATACCTCTAATTGGTTAAGCAGTAAAGAAAACGACTTTTTTAAACCGTATGGTATTTCTCCACAGCAATATAATATTTTAAGGATTTTACGAGGTGCAAAAGATAAAATTAAAGTTCAGATTGTAAAAGATAGAATGATTGAACGTGCTCCTAATGCTACACGTTTAATGGATAAATTATGTGATAAACGTTTTATTGAAAGAGAACGTTGTGAACATGATAGAAGAGTAGTATATGTGAAAATTACTAAATCTGGATTAGAATTATTAACAACTATTGATGATAATAGGAATTTGCCTTTTTTAGATAATTTAACAGATGAAGAGGCAATTATTTTAAGCGATTTATTAGATAAAATTAGATAGAAAATGAAAAAAATAATTCATACAGCAGTAACAAGAGGAAATGCAAATCATGGTTGGTTACAAGCAAATCATTCATTTAGTTTTGCTAATTTTTATGATCCAAATAGAACACAGTTTGGAGCGTTAAGAGTTTTAAATGATGATTTAATTGCGCCAAGTATGGGGTTTGGAAAGCATCCACACAATGATATGGAAATTATAACAATTCCATTATCTGGTGTTTTAAAACATAAAGATAATATGGCAAATGATTGGATCCCTGTTTTACCAGGAGAAGTTCAAGTAATGTCTGCAGGAACTGGAGTTCAACATTCAGAAATCAATGGTTCTGCAAAAGAACATTTGAGTTTATTTCAAATCTGGATCATCCCAGAAAAAAATGGATTAGCACCAAGATATGATCAAAAAGAATTTAATCAAAATGAAAGAAAAAATAAATTACAAGTATTGGTAAGTTCTTTTAATTCTGATGATGAGAATAGTTTGAAAATTCATCAAGATGCGCAGATTTCTAGAATTGATTTAGATGAAAATGAAACATTTAATTATCAATTAAAATCTAAAAATCATGGAGTTTATGTACTGAATATTTTTGGCGATTTTGAAATAGATACAACAAAATTACTACCTAGAGATGCTGTGGGTATTTATGATACTGATCGTTTTGAAATAAAAACAACATCAGAGTCACAACTTTTATTAATAGAAGTTCCTATGTAAATTTTTATAAAAAGTATGTTAAAGCCTCAAAAAAATCATTTTTTTGAGGCTTTTTCTATTCAATAAATCCATATCTTGCATTATGTTATGCGTGCATAGCAAATAACTGGATACACTATGAAATACAAACATATTTTTGAGCCATTAGATTTAGGTTTTACAACCTTAAAAAATAGAATTTTAATGGGTTCTATGCATACGGGTTTAGAAGAAGAAAAAGATGGAATAGATAGAATAGCAACTTATTATGCAGAAAGAGCAAGAGGAGGAGTAGGTTTAATTGTTACCGGAGGAATTTCACCAAATGTTCAAGGTTGGACAGCGCCTTTTTCTGCAAGAATGTCTACAAATAAGCACGCAAAACACCATAAAAAAATAACAGAAGCTGTACATAAAGAAGGAGGTAAAATTTGTATGCAAATTTTACATGCTGGTCGGTATGGGTATCATCCTTTTAATGTTGCACCTTCAGCAATAAAATCTCCAATAACACCATTTAAACCATTTAAATTAAAAGAATCTGGTATTAAACGTACAATTAAAGATTTTGTAAACTGTGCAAAATTATCTAAAGTTGCAGGTTATGATGGTGTCGAAATTATGGGGTCAGAAGGCTACTTAATTAATCAATTTATAGCAAAGAGAACCAATAAAAGAACAGATTCTTGGGGAGGAGATTATGAAAACAGAATGCGTTTGCCAATAGAATTGGTAAAACAAACGAGAGAAGTTGTTGGAAAGGAATTTATTATTATCTACCGTTTATCAATGTTAGATTTAGTAGAAAATGGAAGTACTTGGCAAGAAGTTGTTCAGCTAGCAAAAGAAATAGAAAAAGCGGGTGCAACAATTATTAATACTGGTATTGGTTGGCATGAAGCAAGAATACCAACAATTTCAACTTCAGTTCCTAGAGCTGCATTTACTTGGGTCACAAAGAAGATGAAAGAAGAAATTAAGATTCCTTTAATTACTTCTAATAGAATAAATATGCCAGAAACTGCAGAAAAAGTTTTGGCAGATGGCGATGCAGATATTATTTCTATGGCACGTCCTTTTTTAGCAGATTCAGAATGGGTAAACAAAGCAGCACAAAATAAATCTGATGAAATAAATACATGTATTGGTTGTAATCAAGCGTGTTTAGATCATGTTTTTGAACAAAAAGTAGCAAGCTGTTTGGTAAACCCAAGAGCTTGTCATGAAACAGAATTAAATTATTTACCAACATCAAATAAGAAGAAAATTGCGGTTATTGGGTCGGGTCCTGCAGGTTTAGCAGCTTCAACTATTGCAGCACAAAGAGGTCATGAAGTTACTTTGTTTGATGCGGATAAAGAAGTTGGAGGGCAGTTTAATATCGCGAAGCAAATACCCGGTAAAGAAGAATTTTATGAAACAATTAGATATTTTAATAAGCAAATAGTATTGCACCATGTAACTGTAAAATTAAATACTAGAGTTTCTACAGAAGATTTGTTAAAATCAGATTTTGATGAAATTGTTATAGCAACAGGTATAAAACCTAGAGAATTAAAAATAGAAGGAATTGAAAATGATAAAGTGTTGAGTTATATTGATGTTTTAAAATTTAAAAAACCAGTAGGTAAAAGAGTTGCAGTAATTGGAGCTGGAGGAATTGGTTTTGATGTTTCAGAATATTTAGTTCATGAAGGAGAATCTACCTCCCTAAATATTGATGCTTGGTTAAAAGAGTGGGGAATTGATAAGTCTTTGGAAGCTAGAAGTGGAACAGAGGGTGTAAAAGCAGAAGTTCATCCATCTCCAAGACAAGTGTTTATGTTTAAAAGAAGTAAAGGGAAATTTGGAAGTAACTTAGGGAAAACTACAGGTTGGATTCATCGTTCTTCTTTAAAGAAGAAAAATGTTCAGTTTATCAATGAAGTTCAATATACAAAAATTGATGATAAAGGGTTGCATTATACACAAAATGGAGAGTCTAGATTATTAGAAGTTGATACGATCGTTATTTGTGCTGGTCAAACTCCTTTTAAAGAATTATATCAACCATTATTAGATGCGGGTAAAAACGTACATGTAATTGGTGGTGCAGATTTTGCATCAGAATTAGATGCAAAAAGAGCGATTAATCAAGGAGCAAGGTTGGCTGCAAAATTGTAGTCAATAGGTATAAAAAACCCACAAAATAGGATGAGTTTTTTAGAATAGTTGCATCTAAATAATCAGAAACAAGGTTCTAGACAAAGTCCTGGTGGAATGAGAGGACAGTAAGAAATAATAATAATTTTAAAAACCTACTTTTGTGGGTTTTTTTTAGATTAAATAAAAACACTATTTTTAACAAAATATAAAAAATTATCTATGAAACTATTCACTGTTGAAGAAATTGCCTCACTTGTTAAAGGAGAATTAGTAGGGAATTGTAAACAGAAAATACATGCGCCAGAACAAATTGAAAAAGCGAAAGAAGGGAATGTTACTTTTATTGGAGGTGCTAAATATGTAAAGTTGTGGGAAAAGTCAAATGCTAGTATTGCAGTAGTTTATGACAGCATAAAAATAGCACCAGGAGATGGAAAAGCATTTATAAAAGTAAAAAATCCTGATTTAGCAATGGCAAGTTTATTAGAAGCTTTTGAACCAGATCCTCCTCATTTTGAAGTTGATATTCATCCAACAGCTGTAATTGATAAGACCGTAAAATTAGGACGTAATTGTAAGGTTGGTGCTAATTGCTTTGTAGGAAAAGATGTTGTTTTAGGAGATAATGTAATATTATACCCAAATGTTACTGTTTTTGATGAAACATCTATTGGAAATAATACAACAGTTTGGTCTGGAACTGTAATTAGAGAGCGTACTGAAATAGGAAGCTATTGCATTTTTCATACGAATGTTAGTATTGGTGCAGATGGTTTTGGTTATAGACCAAGTGATGATGGAAGAGGGTTAGTTAAAATAAAACATATTGGCAATGTTGTAATTGGCAACGGAGTAGAAGTTGGTGCAAATTCCTGTATAGATAGAGGTAAATTCAGTTCTACCATTTTAGGTGATGGTTGTAAAATAGATAATTTAGTTCAAATAGGTCATAATTCTGTTTTAGGTAAATGTTGTATTATGGCAGGAAATAGTGGGTTGGCGGGTTCAGTTACCTTAGGAGATGGAGTTATTATTGGAGGAAGTGCTTCAATAAAAGACCATACAACAATTCATTCTGGCGCAATAGTTGGTGCAGGATCTGGTGTTATTAGTGATGTTGCAGCAGGACAAACTGTAGTTGGTTATCCAGCTTGTGATTCAAGAGAAAAAATGAAACAATGGGTAGCTTTACGTAAATTAGGAAGAAGTTAGAATCATGTGACGCCCTAATATATTACTACACTTAATACAATATTAGGACGTCACATAGTTCTTAATTTACTTCAGATTTTTACTGTTCTTACTTTAAAATAGTATGTATACTTTCTAGTTGTTCAGTAGAAAAATCCTTGTTTTCAGTTGCTTTCATACTATCTAAAATTTCAGGTAATAGTAACCCACTATTACCTTTTCTTTTGTAATTTATCTTTTTATAGCGATTTTCATCTGCTATGTCTTTTGCCTTTTTACTCATAATTTTGATATACTTTTTCTAAACCCTAAAGTAGCTAATAAACTAACAATAGGAATGATTGTAAATGTTGATATTCTATAATTGTAGGGTTTTTGCCTAACATATAACCGATAAATAATTATATAAAATGTCTGATGTAAAACCTACTACAAAAGTAATACGGACTAAAGTTCCTGTCATTTGTAAAGGAGTTTTTGTCTCTTCAATACAAGTCTTTTAAACAATACAGTCTCAACGTCATAAAGGTAAAACTTGTAAATGATAAAAAGATTGATTGTTTGTTAAAAACTCCGAATCCTAATATTACTGATGCTAAGACCTATATAGAAAAATTTAGTAAAATTATTTTTGATGGAATAAATTTAAATTTAAGTAAGTATAATTTTTTCTTATTTATTTTACTGGATTAAATATATTAAATGCGTAATATTGAGGCCAATAAAAACAAAGAAATGAAGAATTTACTATTACCATTATCAATTATTATCTTGATGACATCATCTTGTGTGTCTAAAAAAAAGTATGTAGAGCTAGAAACAAGGCATACAGATGTTACAGGGAATTTTCAGAAATTGGAATTAAAGTTTGATAAAATTGAGAAAAGAGTTGAAATTTATAATAAAAAGATAAATTCTTTAAAAGGAGATAATGTTACTTTAGAAAGTGATAATGTTACTTTAAAAAGAGAAAATGCTTTAAAGTTAGACATGGTAGAAGGTAAGGCTGTAGTTTCTAAAGAAACAAGAAGCTTAATGAATAAAATATTGTCAAAAATTGATCCTAAAAAACTTGCTACTGCAAAGACATTAAAAGATTCTTTAGATTTAGCAGTTTCTTACTCTTTAGTAACAAAAACGTTGGATAAATCTGAGTTTAATAACTCTGAAGATATAGATATTAATATCGAAGAAACTGTAGTTATGATTTCTATTTCAGATAAATTACTATTTAATTCAGGTAGTTATCAAGTTAAAAAGAGTGCTTTAAAGTTGCTTGCTAAATTGGCAGTTATCATACAATCTGAACCTAGCATAGATGTTATGATTGAAGGTCATGCAGATTCTAAGACTATCAAAAACGAAAGTGTAAATGATAATTGGGATTTAAGTGTAAAAAGATCGACTTCTATCGTTAGACTACTTCAAAATAAATTTGATATTGAAGGAAGTAGATTAATTGCTTCAGGTAGGGGAGATACGATGCCTTTATTACCAAACACAAGTAATGAAAATAGAGCAAAAAATAGAAGAACTAAAATTATTTTATTACCGAATTTAAATAAGTTTTTTGCGTTGTTAACGGAAGAAGGAGTAATAGAGAAATAAAAAAAATATATTTTATTTAATAAGATATTAAAGTATCGCTTTTTAAAAAGCGATACTTTTTTTTTATAAAATATATTTACAGAGATGCATTAAATTAATGCTTCTTTTAAAATAGTAATAGGGTGCTTTGCAATTCGTTTTGTCCCGTCAAAAATTTGATGCCTACAACTTGTTCCTGCCGCAGCAATTTCTGTGTCTTCACTACAATTTCTAACTTTAGGAAATAAAGTATCTTCACCAACCTGCATACTAACTTCATAATGTTCTTTTTCATAACCAAAAGAACCAGCCATTCCACAACAACCAGTATTCATAATTGAGACATTATAGTTCTTAGGAATGTTTAACATTTGAAAACTTGAATAAGTACCAGACAATGCTTTTTGATGGCAATGCCCATGAATTTTTAAAGTTTTAGATTTTGTTGTAAAAAGGGTTGTATCAATTTTTTCATTTTCTAATTCTTTTGCCAGAAACTCTTCAAAAGTAAAAGCATTTTTTGCAATTTTTTCTGCAGATAATTTATCATCAGCAAGTCTTAAATATTCATCTCTAAAAGTTAAAATAGCTGATGGTTCAATTCCTACTAACGGAGTTTTATCAGTAATAATATCTTTAAAAATAGTAATATTATTATTACAAATTGCTTTCGCTTCTTTTAAAAACCCTTTAGAAATATGGCTTCTTCCGCTTTCATCATGCGCAATATTTTTTACTTCATAACCTAGTTTTTCTAATAAAACTACTGCATCTTTTCCAATTTCTGTGTCGTAAAAATTCGTAAATTCATCATTAAACAAGTAAATAGCTTTTTTAGAAGATTTTGGTTGATGCTTTTTAAGCCAACTATCTAAAGTTTGTTTTGCTAATTTAGGTACTTTTCTCTCAACTGCAACTCCCATTACTTTTTTTGCTAATGTGGTATTTGTAAAGAAGTTTGTTATTGATGGAAATATACTTCCTAATTTATTGTATTTAGCGTTATTAGCAAATAATGTACTTCTAAAAGAATACCCATTTGTTTCTTGATATTGATATAAAAATTCTGCTTTTAAAGCAGCAACATCTACATTACTGGGACATTCTGAAGCACACGCTTTACAACTTAAACATAAATCTAAAACTTCTTTTAATTCTTTAGAATCAAACTTATTTTTAGCTTCATTATTTGTTAAAACATCACGCAACATATTGGCTCTTGCTCGTGTAGTATCTTTTTCGTTTTTTGTAGCTCTATAACTTGGGCACATGGTTCCGCCAGCAGAAGCCGGTTTTCTACAATCTCCAGAACCGTTGCATTTTTCAGCCAATTTTAAAATACCTTCACTATCAGAAAAATCTTGAATTGTTTTAATTATTGGTTCTTTTCTGTCAACCTCATATCGAAGACTTTTATCCATAGGAAAAGCATCCGTAATTTTTCCTTTGTTAAAAACGTTATTTGGATCAAAAGCTTTTTTAATTCTTCTTAATAGTTGATAGTTTTGTTCACCAATCATTAAAGGAATAAATTCTGCACGTACAATTCCATCTCCATGTTCTCCACTAAAAGAACCTTTGTACTTTTTAACCAGTTCTGCAGTTTCTGTGGTAATTTTTCTAAATAAAACTACGTCTTCCTTTTTCTTTAAATTTAAAATAGGACGTAAATGTAATTCTCCAGCTCCAGCATGTGCATAATACACAGCGCTTTGCTGATGTTTATCCATTATTTTGGTAAACTCTTCAATATAACTAGGTAGATCTTCTAGAGCAACTGCAGTATCTTCTATACAAGCAACAGCTTTTTTATCACCAATCATATTTCCTAACAAACCTAAACCTGCTTTTCTTAAATAATGCACTTTTGGAATGTCATCTCCATAAACTTTAGGGTGATGATACCCGAAATTATTTTTTTCTAAATCTGCAATTAAATTATCTGCCAAAACTTCTGCTTCTTCAATAGTATTTGCAGAAACTTCTAACATTAACACAGCTTCAGGATCTCCTTTTAAGAAGAACCTGTTTTTAGCAATTTCTCTGTTATTTTTTGTACAATCTAAAATGGTTTTATCCATCAATTCACAATTATATAAATTGTGATTCATTGTTGTAACAGTAGCTTTTAAACTCTCATTTATACTTGTAAAATGAGAACAAACCATAATACTTTTCTGTGGAGGTAAAGGATCTAATTGTAGGGTGATATTTGTAGAAAAAGCTAATGTTCCCTCACTTCCAGAAAGAAATTTTGCAACATTAATTGTTGGTGCTGTTCCGCCAAACAAATCTGAAGTCAAAAATTCATCTACAGCATAGCCTGTATTTCTTCTATGAATTGTTGCTTTTGGAAATTGATCTATAATCTCTTTTTGTGCAGCTTCTGAAGAAAGTTCATCAAAAATAGTTTTATAAATTTTTCCTTCTAAAGTGTTTTCTCTTGCTTTTTGTTTGAATTCTTCTGATGAAATTTCTTTAAACGTAGCCAGTGTTCCATCACTTAAAATAGTATCTATACTTAACACTTTATCTCTGGTAACTCCATACCTGATTGATGTACTTCCTGAAGAATTATTACCAACCATTCCTCCAATCATACATCGATTAGAAGTTGAGGTGTTTGGACCAAAAAATAATCCAAAAGGTTTTAGGAATAAATTTAATTCGTCTCTAATAATTCCAGCTTCTAATGTAATTATTTTTTCTTGCTCATCAAAAGAAACAATATTTGTAAAATGTTTAGAAACATCAACTACAATGCCATCTCCAACACATTGTCCTGCCAAAGAAGTTCCTGCAGTTCTAGGTATTAATGTTGTACTATTCTTGTTTGCAAAAGCAATTAATGCTTGTATATCTTTTACGTCTTTTGGATACGCAACAGCCAAAGGTGTTTTTCTGTAAACAGAAGCATCTGTTGCATAAATTGTTTTGTGTAAATTATCAAAAAGGACATCACCAGAAAGTGAATCGTTTAAGATTTTTAAAGTAGCATTATCGATCATTATTTACAATTGAATATGGACGTCTTTCTAACTACAAATATCTTAATAATTATTTTGAAAACTAGCTAATCAAGACTGTAATCTTAAGTTTTATGAGTTCTGTTGTTTATCCGTTTAGAATGGTGCTTTTTTTAATTTTTATGTATTTTTTTTATAAAAACAGTTCCTTTTTCTCAGTTTTAGTTTTCCTCTATTTAAAATTATAAGTTCAAACTTAAAAAGTTTGTATTTATAATTTTTGAGCATTTTTTTACTTGATCAAGTAAATTTTTCTAAAGCTTTGTCTACTGGCGTATTTTGCAATCTAATTTTTATCGTTATTAGTTATTTAAACGGAATATTTCTTTTAAAGCCACTATCAAAACAAAGAAAACTGTCTGTGCCGGCAACTCCATTTATTAAGTGGACTTGCTCGTATAAAACTTCACGAAGATGTTCATTGTCTTTTGCGAAGATTAATATAAAGATGGCATAATTACCAGAAACATAATTACACTCAACAATTTCTTCTATTTTTGTAAGCTCTTCCATAACAGATTTCGCAAAACGAGCTTCACGAAGTCTAATTCCTGAGTAAGATTTAGTTTTGTAACCGAGCTTTTTTTCATCAAAAATAAATTTGGCATCCATGATAATACCTGCTTCATGTAATTTTTTAATACGCTGATGTACTAGGGAATTAGAAATTTTTAATTCTTCGGCGATTTGTGAGTATGCTTTTCTTGCATCTGACTGTAATTTTAATAAAATCTGTTTATCTATATAATCAATTTGACCTTCCATCCTACAAGTGTAGTGTTAAATAATATCAAATTGACATTAATAGCGTTTATAATGATTTAATTAATTAAAAATGAATTATTTTATAATAAATTCAATTATTATGTGCTTCTAAATAAACTAAATTGGTTTATTTTTGCAAAAAAAAAAGTATAAATGTCATTAGTACAAATATTCGAAAAACTTTGGAAGGAATACGCAGAAAGAACTCCTTCTGCACTTAAGATTAAGGACTTATTTATAAACGAAGGAAATGAGGTTTTTAATGATCATGTAGCTATTAGAACTTTTGATGATAAACGCATAAATATTGAAGTTTTAGCAACTCCGTTTTTAGAAGCTGGTTATGTAGAATGTGGTGATTATCATTTTGAAAAAAAGAAATTATATGCCAAACATTATGAGCATTCAACTGATAAAAATGCACCAAGAGTTTTTATAAGTCAGTTATTAATCAAAGAGTTTTCTGAGGAGCTGCAAGCAATTGTAAAAAACATGATTGATGCCATTTCACTTGAAGATTTAAATTCTTCTGAATTGATTTTTAAAGGACGTTTGTGGGAACAACCTTCTTTTGAGTTGTATGAAAAATTACAGGCAGAAACTGAGTATGCAGCTTGGATGTATGTAAATGGATTCTGTGCAAATCATTTTACTGTAGATGTTAATAAGTTAGATAACTTTGACTCTCTGCAACAAGTAAACGAATTCTTAAAAGAAAACGGGTTTATGATGAATACATCTGGTGGAGAAATTAAAGGAACTCCTATAGAAATGTTAGAGCAGTCTAGTATTTTAGCAGATAAAATTTCGGTTGAATTTTTAGAAGTAACAAAAGAAATTACTTCTTGTTATTATGAATTTGCATTCCGTCATCCAATGAATAATGGAGACTTATATTCTGGTTTTATTGCAGGGTCTGCTGATAAAATTTTTGAAAGTACTGATATGATATTATCATAAAAAGAAGTCTTTATATATTAAAATCAACATCCTCGTGTTACTTTATCGGGGATAGTTGATCTAGTTTTTTTCTACAAAAATAAAATCACATTACAATATCATTTTTGAAAATGTACGGTTTAGAAATATCTTTGTCATCAATTAACTGACGTATATCTATTTCAATCCCTCTACTTAGATCGTTTATTGGCAAAGCGTTCGTACCACTTTTAAAGGGGTTTTGGTGTTTTATTCAATTTTTTCTATGGTATGAATAACCTTTATTCATCAACTCTTTTAGATGTTTAGATTGTATTCCTACAAGTTGGGATGGTTTGTTGCCTTTTGCAAAAAAAAGCTTTAAATTGTTTTGAAAATTCATGGTTTTATAGCTGTTTTAAGCCAGTAATATCTAATAAAGTAATAGGAATTGTGCCCATTAATAGGAATAATAATACTTCTCTTTTGGACCGTTTTAGCATTTTTTTTATAGGGATATTTTTTGTTTTACATAAACTTTTAAATCAATGTTAAAGAACCAAGGATAACCTTTTTGAATTCCTATATTTGTTAGATAATCAAACTATTACTTCCTATGAAAAAACTAATTGTACTTTTTTTATTACTCTCTATTTCTATATCAGCTCAGAAAGTTGATCTATCTTATTACCTACCAAGTGAAGTTTACAATTCAAGTATTCCAACACCAGAAAGTGTAATTGGTCATGAAGTGGGTGAGTGGCACATAACACATGACAAGTTGGTAGAATATATGAAAGCTTTAGCAAAAGCTTCTGATAGAATTTCTATAGAGAATAGAGGAACTACTTTTGAAGGAAGACCATTGTTATTGTTAACAATTACATCGCCAGAAAATCATCAGAATTTAGAAAACATTAGAAATAAACATATAGAAGCTACAGATAATTCATCTGTTGATATTTCAAATGATCCAATTGTTGTGTATCAAGGATTTTCAATTCATGGAAATGAACCAAGTGGTTCTAATGCGGCTTTAGCGGTGGCGTATTATTTAGCTGCTTCTAATAGAATTGATGACGTTTTAAAGAACACCGTTGTTTTATTTGATCCTTCTTTTAATCCAGATGGGTTGCAACGTTTTGCATATTGGGCAAATACAAATAGGAGTAAAAATATTAATCCAGATCCTAACGATAGAGAATACAGAGAGGTTTGGCCAAGAGGAAGAACAAATCATTATTGGTTTGATATGAATAGAGATTGGTTGCCAGTTCAGTTACCAGAAAGTAAGGTGAGAATTGCTACTTTTCATAAATGGTTGCCAAATATTTTAACAGATCATCATGAAATGGGAAGTAATTCTTCTTTCTTTTTTCAGCCAGGAATTCCAAGTAGAACACATCCTTTAACTCCAAAAATGAATCAGGAGTTAACAAGAGAAATAGGAACATATCATGCAAAAGCATTAGATAAAATAGGCTCTTTATACTACTCTGAAGAGAGTTTTGATGATTTTTACTATGGTAAAGGTTCTACATTTCCAGATATTAATGGAAGTATTGGTATTTTGTTTGAACAAGGAAGTTCTAGAGGTCATGCACAAGAAACTGTAAATGGAGTTTTAACGTTTCCATTTACAATAAGAAATCAGTTTACAGCTGCATTATCAACGATAGAAGCAGCTAATAAAATGCGAACTAAAATCTTAAAATATCAACAAGATTTTTATAAAAATTCTAGAGACGCAGAAACTAAAAAAGCAATTGTTTTTGGTGACGAAAAAGATGCCGCAAAAAGTTATCATTTGGCTGAAGTTTTAAAACGTCATCAAATTAAAATACACGAATTAAAAGCTAATTTTTCTTCAAACGGAAAAAACTTTAAAAAAGGATATAGTTATGTAGTGCCAATGGATCAGAAAAATCAACGATTGGTAAAAGCGATGTTTGATGTAAGAACAAAATTTCAAGATAGTTTGTTTTATGATGTTTCTGCTTGGACTTTTAATTATTCTTTTGGAGTAGATTTAGCTGAAAATATATCATTAAATAAAGCAGGAAAAGAGATTGTAGATTTACAAATGAAACAGGGAAATGTTTCATTTAATAGTAGCAATGGTTATTTAATGTCTTGGAATGAATATTACACACCAAAGGCTTTAAATAAGATTTTAAATAAAGGGATTAGGGCTAAAGTTTCAATGAAAAACTTTAAAAATGGAGGAAATAGTTATGATTACGGAACTATTTTTATTCCGGTTCAAAATCAGAAATTAGATCAATTAGAATTGTACCAGTTTTTAAGTAAAGTTGCGAAAGAAAATCATTTAAATATTAACGGAGTTTCTACAGGATTAAATGACGGAATAGATTTAGGTTCTAACAATTTTAGTAATATTAAACCACAGAAAGTTGCTATTTTGGTTGGTGGAAATATGGCTAGTAGTGATGCTGGTGAAGTTTGGCATTTGTTAGATCAGCGCTTTGATATGAAATTAACAAAATTAGACATGTCTTATGTTTCAAGAGTTAATTTGAGTAAGTACACAACTATTATTGTTCCTAACAGTTACTCTTTTTTTGATAAAGCTATTGAAGAGAAATTAAAAACTTGGGTTAAAAATGGTGGAACTTTAATTGGGTATAGAAATACAGTAAAATGGCTGTCTAGCAAAAAATTTATCGACTTAGAATTTAATAAAACTAAAATAGATACAATAGAGAGTGTATCTTTTGAAAATAAATCCTTAAAATCTGGAGCACAAGTTATTGGAGGAGCAATTTTTGAAGCGAAAATAGATCGTTCTCATCCAATTAATTTTGGGTACAAAAATGATAAGTTGGCATTATTTAGAAATACAACAGTTTTTATAAAAGCAGATAAAAAGAGTTTTAACAACCCTATACAATATACAAGTAATCCATTATTGAGTGGGTATATTTCTAAGGAAAACATGAAGGAACTAAAAAATACAGTTCCGTTTAAAGTGCAACGTTTAGGAAAAGGAAAAGTAATTGTTTTTACTGATAATACAAACTTCAGGGCTTTTTGGTACGGAACCAATAAGTTAATGATGAACGCTATCTTCTTTGGGGATAAAATGTAGGGTTTAGTTTTAAATTTTCAAAGGTTCAAAGGTGAAGAATTAATGTTTATCGTTTTGAACCTTTGTATCTTTTTTTAAGAGTTGTAACAAATTTAATAGTTAAACGTCTTATTTGTATAACCAATTAATTATTTAAATGAGTTTTTTTAGAGTTTTATTTGCTATCATTTTTCCACCACTTTCTGTTATAGATAAAGGTTGTGGTTCTTTTTTTATTATTTTCTTACTTACACTTTGTGGATGGATTCCTGGAGTAATAGGAGCGTTAGTAATTTTAAATAATCCTAAGAATTAAGAAACCTGCTCACCATTTTTAGTAGGCTTAGAAGCTTGTAATAAAACTACGTTTCCATCAGTATTGTATACACCTAAAATTAAACACTGACTCATAAAATTCGCAATTTGTCTCGATTTAAAGTTTACAATTGCAGTTACTTGTCTGTTTAACAATTCCTCCTTTGAGTATAAGTCGGTAATTTGTGCGCTCGATTTTTTTGTCCCTAAATCTCCAAAATCAATAATTAATTGATATGCTGGTTTTCTTGCTTTTGGAAAATCATTTACTTCTATAATGGTTCCAACTCTAATATCAACCTTTAAAAAGTCTTCGAAAGTAATTTCTTCTGTCATAATTATGTCTTCTTAGTCCCTAATTTTTTAATCACCCAAAGAGGGCCAATCAATAAAAATTGTAAATCTTTAATAAAAGAAGGTTTTTTACCTTCTACTTTATGTCCGTAAAACTGACCAATCCAAGCAAATACAAAAATTAAAATAGAAATAATGGCTAAGTTTCCATTTTTACTAATCCAATAATTTCCAATAATAGACACTGCTGTAAAAAGAAACATTTCTATAAAATGCCAAAAACCTAAACGTAAATAAAAGATTAGCATGATTACAGCAACAACGGTTGCCCAATTTTCTAAAAACGGATTGTAAATACCAAAAAAGTTTTCTAAAAACTCAGTAGGAATGCTCATAAGCAAGCCAATTACACTAAAAAATATAGCAGGAACGCAGATAAAATGAATTAATATATTGGTTTCGTTTTTATGACTTACAGCATACTCATCAAACCATTGTTGTGCAGTTTTCATCTTTAATAAAATTAGAGTTTAAAAATAGGTCTTTTAAATTAAAAAACTCCAAAATGAATTTTAGAACTTATTTCCAGTTTTTACGAATCATTAATTGCGCTATATGTGCAAAATGATGATTGCAGTGCCAAGCATAAATTTCTACATTTTCTTTTTTGTTACTATTATCAGGAATATTAGGAGATCTTATTGTATGTTTTTGTTGCTCTAAAGTCATTTACTCTTTTTTAATTTCTCGTAATATTGTATCAGCATTTCCATTATCGAAATCTAAGAATAATAATTTTCTGTAATTTATATTGTTAATTTAAACTATTCATTATAATAAATTTAAAGGCAATATTTATTAAAAAACAAAACAGGCTAAGAAAGCTCTTAGCCTGTTTTTGACTTTGATAAACCCCCACAGAATATCAAAGCTTAAAAGAGTATAGTTTTTGAATAAACTATATATTTTTTTATACTGATGTAAATATCACTTAATAATCTAGAGTTACCTAAAAATACTAGGGTAGTTTTTCCCACCCATTTGTATTAATTAACTGTAAATCAGGTATTTAATTTTTAGTTTAATTTTGTTTTTATTTAATGGTTTTTATAAATATGATCTTTTATCGTATTTTTTAATATAAATAATTCTCACAATATTCTTGTTTTAATTACTTCGTAATACACAAAAGGGTACCTAATGATAAAAAAGAACAAAAGAAACAATCAATAAATATTCTAAAACATAAAACCTTGTAGGTGGTATTTTTTTATATATAAAATACTAAAAAACCATAATATTGGGAAATCGAGATACAAATTGCATTTCCTATAGTAATAAGTATGAATTTTACTGTGACAGAATAACAAGTATATAGTATTAATACGTTGAAGGAAAATGAAAAATAGTTTTGTAAATATTGAATGCTCTACGTTCAGATTTAAAGACTTAATGGAAAATAGTAGGAACAAAATTTCTTTAAAGATGTAATAAAGAATTCTAAAAGGTAATAATTACTGTTAATTGAAATCAATATTTGCATTTAAATAGTTAGAGCTAAAAAATTAGGAGATGTTTTTTTAAAACCTGCGTTTAAAACATTTCTATATGGCTAAGATTCCTTTGCTTTTTTTATTTAACTTAATTTCTTCTGCCTGTAAACTACTTAGAAAGAACAAACGAAAATTAGAAAGTATTTTTGAAGAATATTGACATTCTTAATTTGTGCTATTAAAAGTTAGGTTGACTTTAAAAAGTTTACTAATTTTATTAAAATGAGTACTAGTTGACATTATTTTGATTAGTTAAGCGAAATATGGCTTCAGTAAAAGTACTTAGATTAGAATAGTTTTTTGCTAATCTAAACAAAAACGGGTGTTAATACTCGTTTTGATCATTCTATCATTTCCAAATAAATCTTTTCTTAATTCAATGTTTTTGAATCCTTTTTCTTCTAACATTTTCACTGTTTCTTTTCCTAAATATTGATTGATTTCAAAAAATAACAACCCATTTTTAGTAAGATGATTTTTAGCTAAATCAGCAATTTTAGTATAAAAAACTAAAGGATTATTATCATCTACAAATAATGCTAGATGGGGTTCGTTTTCTAAAACATTATTTTTAATTTCCTGTTTTTCAAGTTCACGAACATAGGGTGGATTAGAAATAATAATGTCAAATTGTTGCTGCAATTTTTCTGTTTGTAAAATATCAGTTTCTAAAAAATCAATAACTACAGTATTCAATTTTGCGTTTTGTTTTGCAATTTTTAAGGCTTTAGAAGAAATGTCTATTGTAGTAATTTTTGCATTAGGTAAATTCTTAGCTAAAGAAATAGGAATACAACCAGTTCCTGTTCCAATATCAAGAATTGATAATTCTGAAACATTTGAATCTGCTATTTTTGCAACTTCATCTAAAACCCATTCAACCAATTCTTCTGTTTCTGGTCTTGGAATAAGCGTATTTTTATCAACTAAAAAAGGGAATCCATAAAATTCAGTTTTTCCTAGAATATATTGTATTGGTTCTTCTTTTATTAATCGTTCTATTATCGCTTTTAATTCTTGTAAGATATCATCAGAAAGTTCAAATTCAGGTTTTAAAACAGTATCAATTCTTTGTAGCTCAAGTTTTTCTTCTATCAACAAAAAGAAAAAAGTATCTATTTCTGTCTGTGGATAAATTCCTGACAGTGCTTCAGTACAAAAAGCTCTAAATTCTTTTAAAATCATATTTTTTTTATCATCCAAACGTTACAAGAATAATGTCCGGTATTTCCAACTGGTTTTTCTAAAGAAGTAAAGCCATATTTTTTGTACAATTTCTGAGCAGAGTGCATATAAGGCATGGTTTCTAAATAGCAGTTTTCAAACCCAAATTCTTTTGCTTTTTCTAAACAAGTAGATATCAATTTTGTGCCAATTCCTTTTCCACGAACTAAAGGCAAGAAGTACATTTTTTGCAACTCACAAGTATTGCCTTTAAAATTATCTAATTGTGCAATTCCTGCTCCACCAATAACTTTATTATTATGTTCTACAACAAAGTAAATAGATTTTTCTTTTTGATAATTTTCAAACATTTCGTCTGTAGCCCTATCTTCATAGGCTGTTCCAACTTTTGGTACATTTAATTCTACTAAAACATTTCTAATTACTTTAGCAATTTCAGGATTGTCTTTTGGTAGGATTTCTCTAATGATAAAATCTTGAGTTGTCATTTATTACTGTATTTTTGCACGAGCAAGTTACCTAAAATTTTAAATTTTTTTAATGAAAAAGTTACTATATTTTTCTGTTTTATTTTTATTGATAAGTGGTTGTTCAGTCAAAAAGAAGCCTGTTTTTATAAAGGTTGATAATATTAAGGTTTTAAGTTTTAAATCGGATACAATTAAATTAAAAGCAGCAGCTTTTTTTGAAAATCCAAACAATGTTTCTGGTACGTTTTCTACTGATAAAATTAAAGTAATTGTAAATGGGGAAGAGGTTGCACATGTTTTTTCTGACGAATTTAAAGTACCAGCTAAAAAAGAGTTCATAATTCCTTTAACTGCTTATATTCCTACGAGAAAGATTTTTGAAAATAATAAAAATGGAATTTTAGGAGGATTGTTAAATTCAATATTAAATAAATCTGTTAAAGTACAATTTAAAGGAAATTTAAAATATACTGTGTTTGGCTTTACAAAAGATTATATTATTGATACAACTGAAGAAATTAAGATTAAATTTTAAATAGATTTACCTCATCCTATCATTAAAAATTAGAACATTATTAACCATCAATTATACATAAAACGTTGTTTGCAAATTGCTAAAAACGGAATTGGAACTTCGCGTCCAAATCCTTCCGTGGGTGCAGTGATTGTTTATGAGAATAAAATTATTGGCGAAGGTTTTACATCTCCTTACGGAGGAAATCATGCAGAAGTAAATGCAATAAATTCAGTAAATAATAAAGCACTTTTAAAAGAAGCTACAATTTATGTAACCTTAGAACCTTGTTCGCATTTTGGCAAAACGCCACCTTGTGCAGATTTAATTGTAAAACATCAACTTAAAAAGGTGGTAATTGGTTGTGTAGATTCTAATAGTTTAGTTGCTGGTAAAGGAGTTGAACGATTAATTAATGCAGGTTGTAATGTAATTGTGGGTGTTTTAGAAGCTGAATGTAGAGCTCATCACAAGCGTTTTTTCTGTGTTCAAGATAAAAAAAGACCATTTATTATTCTAAAATGGGCAGAAACTAAAGATGGATTTATAGCTCCAGTTTATCCTGAACTTGTTTCAGAAACAAAAAATAATGAGACTTTGAAACCAGTTCAAGGCAAGCCAATTTGGATTACCAATACATATTCGCAGCAATTAGTTCATAAATGGCGAAGTGAAGAACATGCAATTTTAGTGGGAACAAATACTGCTATTGTGGATAATCCTAAATTGAATGTTAGAACTTGGTCTGGAAATAATCCTATTAGAATTGTATTAGATAAAAGACTACGAATTTCTGAAAATGCAAGTGTTTTTGATAAAAGTGTAAAGACAATTGTAATTACTGAAGTTGAAAAAAGAGGAAGTGAAAACTTGCTTTTTAAGCAAATAGATTTTTCAAAAAAGATAGGTTCTCAAGTTTGTCAAGTTATGCAAAATCAGAATATTCAATCTGTAATAATTGAAGGAGGAACACAAACCTTACAAACTTTTATTGATGAAAACCTGTGGGATGAAGCAAGAGTTTTTACAGGTGATGTTGCGTTTGGAAAAGGAGTGAAGTCTCCTAGCTTTAAGAGACAATCTTCACACGAAATAAACATCAAAAACGATGTTTTAAAAATATATAAAAATGATTAAAAACATTATTTTCGATTTTGGCGATATTTTTATCAATTTAGATAAAATGGGAACCTATAAAGCGATGGCTCAATTAGGCGTTACAGAAATTTCTGAAGACATGATTTCTGTATATCATCAATATGAAAAAGGATTAATTTCTACTTCAACCTTTATTTATTTTTATCAGAAAAAATTTCCTCAAATTAAAGAAAACCAACTCGTTGATGCTTGGAATGCTGTGTTGTTAGATTTTCCTAAAAAGAGATTAGAATTTTTAAAAGAATTGTCTAAAAATAATGATTATAGATTGTTTTTGTTGAGCAATACGAACGATTTACATATTTCTTGGGTTCAGAATTCTTTAGGTGATTTGTTTTACAATGAATTTAAAAATTGCTTTGAACAGTTTTATTTATCGCATGAAATTAATTTTAGAAAACCAGATTCAGAAATTTATGAATTTGTATTAAATCAAAATAATTTAGTAGCAAATGAAACTCTTTTTGTAGATGACTTAAAAGAAAATACAACTGCTGCAAATAAATTGGGCATTCATGTTTGGAATTTAATTCCTGGTGAAGAAGATGTCTTGGAATTATTTACTAAAAACCACCTATAATTTGATTTATCTACTATTAAGTATCCTTTTTTCTACAGGTTTAATTGTCATTTTTAAATATTTCGGTATTTTTAAAATTGATGTATTAAAAGCTATTTGTGTAAATTACATTGTAGCCTGCTCTATGGGGCTTTTGTTTGCAGAAAGAAAAATACCAATCACAGAAATTTATTTAGAACCTTGGTTTGGGGGTGCATTAATTTTAGGAGCATTATTTGTTTCTATCTTTTTTGTGATGGCAATGACAGCTCAAAATAATGGTGTTTCAGTTACTTCAATTGCTGGTAAAATGTCTGTTGTTGTTCCTATTTTATTCGGAATAATTTTATATAACGAATCAGTAACTTTCTTAAAGGTTTTAGGAATTATGATTGCTTTAATCGCTGTGTATTTATCTTCTGTTAAAGAGGAGAAGTCAGGGAAAAAAGGAACTCTATTATTCCCGATTTTACTGTTTTTAGGTTCCGGAACAATAGATACGCTTTTAAAATATATTCAAGTAAATTATGTTGCAGATGAAGATGTTCCTGTTTTTTCTGCAGGTTTGTTTGGTATAGCAGCTATTTTTGGATTTACAATTTTAGCAATTAAAACAATCAAAAAAAGAGAAGCTTTTGGGCTTAAAAATATTCTTGCAGGAATTATTTTAGGAGTACCTAATTACTTCTCAATTTTCTTTATAATTAAAGCTTTACAGAATAAAAATTTCGAGAGCTCAACATTATTTACCATAAATAATGTGGCAATAGTAATTGTGTCAACGTTGGTTGGCTTGTTATTGTTTAAAGAAAAATTCAGTCTTAAAAATAAAATAGGAGTTGCTTTGGCAATTTTAGGAATTGTATTGGTTACTGTTGCATAAAATTTTTGATTTAGAGCTATTTTTTAGTGTTTTAAAGAAGCTTTTTGTTTTCTTTGCGACTTTTGCGAAAATCATTGCGACTTTGCGTTTAATTTTTTAATCCTTCAAAAAAGTATGAACGACGTATATAAAACGATAGAAAAACCATCAGAAGAAACACTTTTTAAAGAAAAAGGAAGTAAGTTTTTTGGTTATACTTTTCCTGTTTTAACGGAAGGTGAAGTAAAAGAGTGTTTAGAAGAACTAAAGAAAAAACATCATTCTGCGCGTCATTTTTGTTATGCATATCAATTTGGAATTGAGAAAATTAAATTTAGAGCAAATGATGATGGTGAGCCTAATAATTCTGCAGGTTTACCAATTTACGGACAAATACAGTCTTTTGAAGTAACGAACATTTTAATAGTTTCTGTACGTTATTTTGGAGGTACAAAATTAGGTGTTGGCGGTTTGATCTCTGCATATAAAACTTCTGCACAAATAGCTTTAGAGGCGTCAGAAATTTTAGAGAAAACAATTAACATTGAGTACAAACTAACTTTTAATTATGATTTGATGAATGCTGTCATGAGAATCGTAAAAGAGAAAAAGTTAGATATTATAAATCAAAAATTAGAAGAAAATTGCCAGTATATTATTTCAGTAAGAAAAAAAGATGCTGCATCAATTTTTGAAATTTTTGAGAACCTATATAAAGTTGATATTAAAGAATTAGAAACCTAAACTTTCTAATAAATAATCTGGGCATTTTGTTGGTTTCATTGTTTTCGAATTCATAAAAGCTAAAACACTACTTCCTTTACAAATTAATTCATTATTCTGATTTATTATTTCATAATCAAATTCAATTTTAACTAATGGCTTTTTCTTTAAAAAAGTATGTATGGTTAAAACATCATCATACAATGCAGATTTAATGAATTTAAAATTTATAGAAATAACAGGAAGCATTATTCCGCTGATTTCCATATCTTTGTAGGTGACTCCTAAAGAACGAAGCCATTCTGTTCGCCCTAATTCAAAAAATTGAGCGTAATTTCCGTGATAAACTACGCCCATTTGGTCGGTCTCAGAATATCTAATTCTGGTTTTTGTTGATGATTTTTTCAATACTTCTAAACTATTTTGTTTTTTAGCATTTTACGTAAAAAAAAGTTAATAATCAATAGCAAATTGATTTTTTTATACTGAATTTTATTCACACTTTTGTATTCCCCCACAGAAAGGTTGAGAAGCACCTTTTTAAAATAAATATTAACTAAGTAATTCCTATAATTTAGAATGACTATAACTGCTGATTCAGTGTGGATTGAATGTTTATCTTTTATAAAAGATAACATAAAGCCACAAGCATACAAAACCTGGTTTGAACCAATAAAGCCAGTAAAACTTTCAGGAGAAGCGTTGACAATACAAGTACCTAGTAAATTTTTTTACGAATGGTTAGAAGAACATTATATTAAATTATTAAGAGTTGCATTAGTAAGACAATTAGGAAATGATGCCAAATTGATTTACGATGTTAAAATGGAAAATAATTACAGTAGTAATAGACCACAAATTGTAAAAATTCCTAGTTCTAATAGAGATCCATTAAAACCACAAAAAGTTACAATTCCTTTAGAATCTAATAAAAGAGAATTGAGAAATCCTTTTGTAATTCCAGGGTTGCAAAAAGTAAAAATAGAATCACAATTAAATCCTAATTATAATTTCGATAATTTTATTGAAGGAGATTCTAATAGATTAGCCCGTTCTGCAGGTATGGCAGTTGCCAATAAGCCAGGAGGGACCTCTTTTAATCCATTATTAATTTACGGTGGAGTTGGTTTAGGGAAAACGCATTTATCGCATGCAATTGGTGTTAATATTAAAGATAAATATCCAGACAAAACAGTTTTGTATATTTCATCAGAAAAATTTACACAACAATTTATAGATTCTGTAAAATCGAATACAAGAAATGATTTTATTCATTTCTATCAAATGATAGATGTATTAATTATTGATGATGTTCAATTCTTATCAGGAAAAGCAGGAACGCAAGATGTTTTCTTCCATATATTTAATCATTTACATCAAAATGGAAAGCAGGTAATTTTAACTTCAGATAAAGCACCTGTAGATATGCAAGATATTGAGCAACGCTTATTATCTCGTTTTAAATGGGGATTATCTGCAGAATTACAAGCACCAGATTATGAAACTAGAATCTCTATCTTACAAAATAAATTGTATAGAGATGGTGTAGAAATGCCAGAAGAAATTGTAGAATATATTGCAAAAAATATAAAATCTAACGTTAGAGAATTAGAAGGAGTTATTATTTCTATGATTGCTCAGGCTTCTTTTAATAGAAGAGAATTTTCTATAGAATTAGCAAAACAGATTGTAGACAAGTTTGTAAAGAATACAAAGAAAGAAGTTTCTATAGATTATATTCAGAAAGAAGTATCTAAGTATTTTGATATGGATGTTGCTACTTTACAATCTAAAACACGTAAACGTCACATTGTTCAAGCGCGTCAATTAGCTATGTTTTTTGCTAAAAGATTAACGAAGACGTCTTTAGCTAGTATTGGAAATCAAATAGGTCAAAGAGATCATGCAACTGTATTACATGCGTGTAAAACAGTAGATAATTTGACTGAAACTGATAAACAATTTAGAAAATACGTAGACGATCTTACAAAGAAGTTAACGTTCTAAAAGCTTCCTTTACATGATAAAAGTACTAATGGTTTGTTTGGGGAATATTTGTCGCTCTCCATTGGCAGAAGGTATTTTACAATCTAAAGTAGATTCAACTAAAATAGTTGTAGATTCTGCAGGAACAGCAGCTTATCATGTTGGTAATTTACCAGATGAACGCGCTATAGAAGTTGCTAGAAATTACGGCATCAATATTACAGGTCAAAGCGCTAGAAAGTTTACTGTAATTGATTTTGATACCTTTGACTTTATTTATGCGATGGATGATAGTAATTATCAAAATATTTTAAGTTTAGCAAGAAATAGTAGAGATGAGGAGAAGGTTCAATTAATTTTGAAGGTATCAAATTCTACTGAAAAATTGAATGTTCCAGATCCTTATTATGGAGGAAAAGGTGGATTTGAAAATGTTTATAAAATGCTAGATGAAGCTTGTACTATAATATCAAAAAAACTATAAAATGCTTGGTAAACTTTATTTAATTCCTACAACTTTAGGAGATACAGAACCTTTAGAAGTAATGCCTTTATCAGTTAAAAAAGTGGTTGAGCAAATTGATTATTATATTGTTGAGAATGAAAAATCAGCAAGAAGGTTTATCAAAAAAATCTCACCTAAAAAATCGCAACCTTCATTGCAAATAATGTTGTTAGATAAATATGCAGAAGAGTTAGAAACTAGAACATATTTAGATGTTTGTAAGCAAGGAATAAATGTTGGTTTACTTTCTGAAGCTGGTGTACCTGCAATTGCAGATCCTGGAGCAAGTATTGTAAAAATGGCACATCAAAATAATATACAAGTTGTTCCGTTAGTTGGGCCAAGTTCTATTTTAATGGCGATGATGAGTTCTGGAATGAATGGGCAAAACTTTGCTTTTAATGGCTATTTACCAATAGACAAGGCCGAAAGAAAGAAAGCGATTAAAGATTTAGAGAAATTGTCTAAAGACAAAGGTCAATCTCAGATTTTTATAGAAACGCCTTATAGAAATGAAAAGATGTTTGCAGATTTAAAAGCAGCTTTAACGCCAACTACTAGTTTATGTATTGCTTCTGATATTACTTTATCAACAGAATACATTAAAACAATGTTAGTTAGTGAATGGAAACATCAACAACCAGATTTACATAAAAAGCCTGCTATTTTTATTATTCAGAAGTAATTAAATAGTCGCTAATCTATCTGCTATAACATTTGATACATTATAACCCGCAAACTTTTTTAAGTAAGATTGAATACTAGAACCATAAGCATCTGAAAAACGCTTATTTCCATTACTTCGTAAGAATTTTTTTACATTTCCAGCTCCACTTAAATGAGCAGCAGCTAAAATACCAGACTCGGTAATTTTAATTCCGTTGATGGTTTTACCAACTGAACGTTTAATGTCTTTTCTTAAAATCCATTTATTAACAGAACAATAAGCAGCAAATGCTTTTTCTTGTAATTCTGGATTTCTTAAAAATTCTTGTGTATTGTAAATTTTAAACCTCTCTAAGGTTGTTCTTCCAAATTGATATTTACCTAAATATCCTAAAGTATTTACAACAGTATACTTTCCTTGAGATTCTTTAAAAGCAACAGCTTCTTTAAAACCTACAAAGTTTTTTTGTAAATAAGGAATGTTATAATTAATGTATTTTGGAAATGAAACGGTTTTTACATCAACAGAAGTTGCGTTGATAAAAAGTAAAAAGGAGCCAAATAAAAATAAAAACTTTTTGATAAGATATAATATTTATGTTTTGCGGTGCAAATTTACTACTTGTTTTAAATATACCTATTTTCAATATGTTAAAGTTTTCTAAAAATATAAATAATGGAATTTAATTCGTCCTTTTGTGTTAATCTCAAATGTTGGAGCTGGTATTTTTATGAAATTAACAGCAGAAAAGATATATTTTAAGAATTCCGAATTTGTCTTTACTTTTGTCAAATCTAGATCTAAACTCAAATAAAATTGTCTGTAAGGAGCTTGTGGTGCTAGGTTTGATGGTGAGTTTTCTCCATATAACATTCCTTCTGCTCCATAACCAATTGCTAAATTCAGCCATTTTGGAAAGGTACTTTCCTTGTTAAAAGACCAAATATTAGCAGAAAGCCAATAAGTTTGTCCATTATAATCTTTTATAGCTTGTTGTAAAAAGTTTTCTCCAAAAGTAGTAGGTCTTTGTTTTGCAAAACCAGTTTGATGAAAAGAGTATTTTACAGCAATTCTTTGTTCATCCCAAAGCAATTCTTGACCAATTAGTAAACCTGTTCCTGCAGCATTTGCTAAAATGTCACCAGAAGAAGCTCCCCATTCTTCAGAAAAACCATCTAAAATTTCCATAATTGTTAAACCAGCAAAACCAAAAGTTGCCCCGTAAATTAGTTGGTTCTTTTTAGAAACTCCGGCCCAATTTAACAATTCCATTCCTACTTTACCAACATAGTAAGAAGTCATAAAATGACCAACTTTATCCATTTGTTTCCATTGGTTATTATCATTTGTAAAATGAAAACCAGAACGAGGATAATTTTTATACCAAAGTTGATTTATTGCGAGTACTGTTCCTACAGCAAAAATACTTTCAGAAAGTATGATAGCATTTCTTCTATGAACATTTAAAGTATCAGATTTTTTATAAAATGTTGAAGTTTGCGCAAGGTTTGATAAAGAAAAGAAGATGAACAGGAAGTAGAAAAACAATTTTTTCATTACCTATTTACACCTTGTTTATTTAACCAATTATGATATTTTGCTGCATTTCTATTGTGCTGAGAAAGCGAACTAGCAAAAGCGTGATAGCCTAATTTTTCTACATTTGCACACATATAATAATAGTTATGTTGCTGTGCGTTTAATACACCATCTATAGCAGAAATATCTGGCATTGCTATTAAAGTAGGAGGTAAGCCTTTATTTTTATACGTATTGTAAGGCGATTTAATTTCTAAATCTGCAGTTAACACTCTTTTTACCGCGTAACCTTGTCCTTTCTTTTCTTTAATACAATATATAATTGTTGGGTCTGCTTGCAATGGCCAACCATTTTTTAATCTATTTAAATACAAACCTGCAACAATTGGTCTTTCAGATTTTTGTGCAGTTTCTTTCTGAACAATAGAAGCCAACGTAATTACTTCATCTTTAGATAAGTTTAAATCTTTTGCTTTCTGTAATCTACTTTCATTCCAAAAACGATTGTATTCTCTTAAAATTTTATTTCTAAATTTTTCTGGAGAAGTAGTCCAATAAAACTCATAACTATTAGGAATAAAGATTTGTAATACTGATTTTTCTGTCAGGTTATTTTTTGATAAAAAGGCTTTATCTTTAAAGGTATTTAGAAGAGAAATAGAATCAGTTTCTAATTGTGCCGCAATTCTACCCGCTAATTTTTCTAAAGTATCTTGATTGTTAAAAGATAATTTTACAGGAGTTTGATTACCACTTCTTAAAAGGTTTACAAGATCATTATTAGACATTCCTTCTTTTAAGATGTATCGACCAGCTTTTGGGTTCGAAAAATTTTTCTTGGCAGCAACTAAAAGAAAAGTATTAAGGTGTTTAGAGTAATCTGTAATATTATTTTTAATATCTAATAAACTATCTGTAGATTTTACATAAAGTACCGCGTCTTTTGTAATTGTTGTACCAAATACTTTTTGATAGTAGTTGTATGTTATAATTCCACCAATTAAAACAATGGTAGCGATAACTGTGTATATAAATTTTTTACTCAATGTATTTTTATTTTTTTTAAGAATTGCAAAATTAGTCTTTTATCAATTGAAACAAAACTTCATGAATAAATTTTCCTTCGGATAAAATCCAATCCTTTTTAATGCCTACTTCTTTGAAGTTGTGTTTGTTGAAAAGTGACACGCTTTTAATATTGTCTAAAGTAATATTTGCAAATAATTGATGCAAATTTAAATGAGAAAACGAATAATTAATCAAAAGTGATAATGATTCAGAAGCAAAACCGTTTTGTTGAAAGTCTGGATGTATTAGAATGCCAATTCCTGCTCTTTTATGCATAGGATTAAAATCGAACAAATCAATCATTCCTATTTGTTTTTTTGTTGATTTTACTTCAATAATTAAGCGCAGTTGCTTTGCTTCAAAAATATCTAAATGTGCATTTTCTATATATTGTTTCAAAATATATTTAGAAAAAGGAGTTTTAGTATGACTTATTTCCCAAAAAGATTCATTGTTTTCTATTTGATATAGAAAGTCTAAATCTTCGGGTTCTAAAGCGCGTAAGTTTATTTTTTCACCACAGAGGCTCATAGAAATCATAGTTTATTTTGGTAATTCTCTAAAAATATCATTTATAAAAGTCTTCTGTCCATCTTTAAAAATATTCAGGCAATTAAAGTTTACTAAAATTCCTTTTGGTGCTTTCAATAAATGCATATAAGTTATCAATTGTGCCTCAAATATAGGTTGAATTTCTCTTACTGATTTTAATTCTACAACTAAACAATCTTCAATTAGTAAATCAGCTCTTAATTTTGCTTCTATTACTTTTCCTCTATATTTTTTAGGAATCTCTAATTTTGATAAATAAGTTATACCTTCATATTTTAATTCTTCAATTAAACATTGATGATAAACATTTTCTAATAAACTAGTTCCCAATTCTTTATAAACATTTATACAGCACCCTAAAAAAGAATAAGTAATTTCATTTAAATATTGTTTCGTTATTGCCATACTTTTTTCATCCAATATAATGAAAAAAAGATTTTTTTCTAGGTAAACGGTGATTCTATTTGGTCAATACTATTTACACAGTAATATTTCCTTTAAAAACAAATGCTGCGGGTCCTTTTAAAAATACATTTGTATAAACTCCATTTTCTTCAGTGAATGAAACCTCTAAATTTCCACCTTCAACAGGTAATTGTATGATATTGTTTTTTGTTTTTCCTGTTTTATGCATTGCAATGGCAACTGCTGTTGCTCCTGTTCCACAAGCTAAAGTCTCATCTTCAACACCTTTTTCATAAGTTCTAACTCTAAAAGTAGTCGCATCTTTTTGTTCAACAAAATTTACATTACTGCCAGGGTTTTTGTAAGAAGATCTAATTTCCTTTCCTTTTTCAAAAACAGGGAAATTATCTAAATTAGCAACCAGTTCAACATGATGTTGTGTTCCTGTATATGCAAAAACATGGTTTTCATAAACTTCTACTTTATCAACATCTATCATTTTTAAAGAAACAATTCCATTTTCAATTTCAGCCAAATGTGCTCCATCAACAGCAATAAACTTTGTTTCAGAATTAATAATTTCTAAATGTTTTGCAAAAGCCACTGCACATCTTCCTCCGTTGCCACAAAAAGTCTGAGTCCCATCAGCATTAAAGTAAATCATTTTAAAATCGAAATTATCATCATTTTCAATTAAAATAATGCCATCTGCGCCAATTCCAAAATGTCTGTTACATACATGTGAAATAACATTAATGTTCTCCTTTGGAAATTTTTTTGCTCTGTTATCTATCATAACAAAATCATTTCCTGTTCCTTGATATTTGTAAAATTCTATATTCATTGGCACAAATATAATCATTTAGGCACTAAAAATAGGATGTTAAAACACGGTTAAAAAGCGTTAAAAACAAGTTAAACAGATTTCTTGAAATTGTTAAAATTGTATATTTGATTAATACAAAAAAAGATAACAATATGAAGAAATTTTTTAGTTTTTTGGGAATCGCAATTCTAGGAGGAGCACTAACTTTAGGTGGTTATAAAATGTTATTTAATGAGCAAGTAATTATAGAAAGAACTATTGAGCAGCCGATGCAAACTGTTCAAGCAAATTATAAGTCTACTTTAAATACAGCTGTTACAAATGCTATTTCTACAGATTTTACTGTAGCTGCAGAAAAATCTGTTCATGCTGTTGTTCACGTTAAAAATACAGCAATTAAAACACAAGTAAATCCGTTAGATCTGTTCTTTGGAAATAATAATAATGGTAGAGAATACAAGCAAATTGGCACAGGTAGTGGTGTAATTATTTCTTCTGATGGATATATTGTTACAAATAACCATGTTATTGATAGTGCAAGTGACATTGAAATTACTTTAAATAATAAGAAAAAATACAAGGCTGAATTAATTGGTACCGATAAAGAGAATGACATTGCATTATTAAAAATTAATGCAGAGTTGGATTTACCTTATATTCCTTTTGCAAACTCAGACAATATTAAAGTAGGAGAATGGGTGTTAGCAGTTGGTAATCCGTATAATTTAACATCTACCGTTACAGCTGGTATTGTGAGTGCAAAGGGAAGAGATTTAGAAGGTAATTCTGCAATTGATTCTTTTATTCAGACAGATGCAGCTGTAAATCCTGGAAATAGTGGTGGAGCTTTAGTAAATACAAGAGGAGAATTGGTTGGAATTAATACTGCAATTACGTCTAAAACAGGTTCCTTTATTGGGTATTCTTTTGCAGTTCCGTCTAACATTGCTAAAAAAGTTATTGATGATTTATTAGAGTTTGGAGCTGTACAAGAAGCTGTTTTAGGAATTAATATTGATTCTTCTGATGCAGATATAGAAGGTGTTAAAATTGGGGGTTTATCTGAAGGAAGTGGAGCAGAAAAATCTGGATTAAAATCTGGAGATATTATAACGAAAGTGAATAACGTAAAAATCTCTAAATTTTCTGAACTTCGAGGCCAATTAACAGCAAAAAGACCAGGAGAATTTGTAGATATTACGGTTATAAGAGATGGAGAATTTATGACTAAAAAAGTTGAACTAAGTAAAAAAGATACTTTTGTCTCAAGAAGTTTTAATATTATTTTAAAAGACCTTACAAAAAAAGAGCGAAATACTTATAATTTAAAAGGAGGAGCAAAAATTGTAAGAAATGCCAATAAAAGCTTAGATTATTATGGTGTAAAAGAAGGTTATATTATTATTGAAATCAATAAAAAAGTAGTTTCTAATGCCTCAGAAGCCGCAAAAATTTTGGATACTTCTAATACAAATGGAACCCCTGTTTATATTGAGGTAATTAATTTAGAAGGAGAAAGAGAGCGTTATGCTTTTAGATAAAATTACAGATTCGTTTTAAATTTAAAATCCTGATTTATAAGTCAGGATTTTTTTATTTACGAAAACTTTACGAAATCGATTTCGTATTAAGAAAAAATGAAATACTTTTGCGCGAAATTAATTTTTAGTTCAACACAACTATGAAGACATTAGTAAATTATAACAAAGAAGTTTTATTACAAACAGATACAAGAAGGGCTACTGTAGAGTTTATCAATATTGTAAACGATTTATGGTATGATAAATCCATAGAACTTGTCTTGTTTAGAAATCCATTAGTAGATAAAAGAGCTAGTGAGGTTTTAAATTTAATAGAATACGCTAGAGAATTTGTGAGTAAACCAATCTCAATTCATGATGCTTTGGCTATTGCAAAAGCAATTCAGCAATTAGAATTACCATCATCAAAATTAGATATAGGTAAGTTGGCTTATGAATGTCACTTAAACCCTAAAAAATGCGTTGATAAAGTTGCATTTGTAAAAGACAAGTTAAAAGGCGCTACAAAAGCTATAAATATTGAACCAAAAGATGTTGTTTTATATGGTTTTGGGAGAATTGGGCGTTTATTAGCAAGAGAATTAATGTGTAAAATGGGTAAAGGTTCTCAATTACGATTAAGAGCAATTGTAACTCGTGGAGAAATTAATGAAACTGTTTTAGAAAAAAGAGCTTCTTTATTAAGTATCGATTCTGTTCATGGAGATTTTCTAGGAACTGTTCAAGTAGATGCAGAAAATGATGCCTTAATTATAAACGGAACAACAGTTTATATGATTTCTGCTAATCAACCAGAAGATATAGATTATACAAAATACGGAATAAATAACGCTTTAATTATAGATAATACTGGCGCTTTTAGAGATGATGTTGCTTTAAAAAGACATTTAGTTGCAAAAGGCGCAAGTAAAGTTTTATTAACTGCACCAGGAAAAGGAGTTCCAAATATTGTTCATGGCGTAAATCATATACAACACAGTCCAGATAAAGTAGATATTTTTTCAGCAGCTTCTTGTACAACAAATGCAATTACACCTATTTTAAAAGTTTTAGAAGATAATTTCGGAATTAAAAAAGGACATTTAGAAACGATTCATGCATATACAAATGACCAAAATTTGGTAGACAATATGCACAGTAAATACAGAAGAGGAAGAGCTGCAGCTTTAAATATGGTAATTACAGAAACTGGCGCAGGAAAGGCAGTTGCAAAAGCATTGCCATCATTAGAAGGTAAATTAACTTCAAATGCAATTAGAGTTCCTGTTCCTAATGGTTCTTTAGCAATTTTAAGTTTACAATTAAGAAGACCCGTAACTACAGATGTTGTAAATGCAATTATAAAAAAATACGCGTTAGAAGGAGATTTAGTAGAGCAAATTAAATATTCTTTAGATAATGAGTTGGTTTCTTCAGATATTATTGGCTCAACTGCGCCTTCAATTTTTGATAGTAAAGCAACAATTACAGATGGAGATTCAGTAGTGATTTATATCTGGTATGATAATGAATACGGCTATTCGCACCAAGTAATGCGTTTGGCAAAACACATAGCAAAAGTTAGAAGATTTACATATTATTAGAGTCCCCCACAGTGCAAATTCATTCAATAAAAATTGAATGTAGAAACCCGAAACAAATTTGTTTCGGGTTTTATTTTTGAAGCTATTTCCTGCTTTTCGCACTCGCTTTTTTGTTCTGCTGAATTTGGTTCAGCATCTCAAAAAGAGCTCAAACAAATGCTTCAATCAGGGCTAAGCTAGTTTGCCAATTTATAGAGAACATCAAGCTTTAATCTTATTCTTCTTCAAAAAATGCTATTTCTGCTTCAAATTCATCTGATAAAAACTCATCTTTACTCATCCAATATTCTGAAGTTATCATGCTGTAATTAGCCTCTTTTTGCTGTAAATCCCAAATTATGTCATTTGCTTCGTTAAATTCTTCTTCTGCATTTAATTGATTTCCAAACAAACGAATAGCAATATTATGACTGTCTAAATTTTTTGTTAAACATTTTAATGCAATTTCTTTAGTAATTTTTTTATCAGCATTTCCTAAAGCCGTAATTTCAAAATCTACCACCGTGGCTTTTGTATTAGGAAATTTACCATTATATGCCTTATATAATAACTGATTTACATTAAAAAGCGTTTTGTGCAAATGAATTTCCGGATATTCTTCAGAAATCTTATCCACCAACATTTCATAAGAAAGAGAATCAATCTGACCTTCATTTAAGTCCTCAGATAATTTATAATCTAAAACGATACTTGCAGCTTCATTCGTTTCAAAATCTGCAATTGCCATGAACAACAATTCTCGTAATTCATTACCATCTGTGCTTTCATCATTCGGGAAATAAAATCTTTTTAAAAGTTCTTTATAATCTTCAATATTCCAGGCGTCAGAAAGTTCATCAACTGTAGAAATTTTATGTATTTTTATTGCGTATTTCATCTTTAAAAAATGATTTTTTGTGAAATATTAATATACGTTTTCACAATAACTAATACAAGTAATACACGGTTTTTCTATTTATTTTGATGTTCGTCTTAAATTTTAGATAAAAAGTAAATGAGTATTATCTTCATCTGCTCTATTGTAAAAATCTCCAATTGTTAAAATTCCATCTAAATCATCAATCAAGTCTTTTTCTTCTAAATGAAACATTTCAACAGCTAATTTACAAGCCCAAAGTTTACATCCAGAATCTGATAAAATTTCTAAGAACTCACCAATAGGAGGCATGTCTAATTTCTCCATTTCTTTTTTCATCATTTTTGTAGCAAAAGCTTCCATTCCTGGTAAACCTCCTAACATTGTTGGTATGTGCATTGCAGGGTTACCAACAGTTGCTACATGTAAATGTTCTAATTTTTTCTTCTGAATTGCTTCTAATCCAAAGAAAGTAAAAAATATTTCTGACTCAATACCTTCCATTCTTGCTCCATTTGCCATAATAAAAGCAGCATACACATTTTCTATCGTTGCTTTAGATAAAATGAAAAGCATTTTTCTAACTTTTGTTTTTCCCATGATACTATTTTTTTAGATTAAATACAGCTTTTTGGTTTTGGTACACCAGCTATTTTTGTTGATAATTTTAAAGGTCCTCCAGGGAAAAGAGCATAAAACTCTTTGATATCAAGTACGCCACTTTTTTTAATTCCTCTAACAGATAATGCTTTTCCTGCTTTTACTTGTTCTTGAATCCAACTAATAACTTCCCAATGACGGCTTGTCATTTCAATACCTTCTTTTTTAGCTAATTCTGACCCAATTCCTTTATTCCATTGTGAAAAATCACTTAAATATCCGTCATCAGATACAATGATCTTAATTCCTGCTAATACTTGTTCCATAATATTATTAATTTAGTAGTGTTTAATTTATCTTTTTTCCTTTTGTACTCATATTTCTACTTACCAGTGGTATTGGAATTCCTTTTAAAAGCATATTCCAATAAATCCACCTAAAAGCTAATTTCCCCCAATGATTAAGTATACTTTCTTTTAAAAGTTTTAGAGGGCCAATACCGGCAATAGGAAATGTTCCTTCTAAAGGTTCGAACTCATAATTGAAATCAATTAAAAGCGCTTTGTTATTCCCAGTTTCTATAAAACAGTTGGCATGACCATCAAATTCTTCTTTTAAAGGTTTACCATCTATATATAATAAAATGTTGTCTGTTAAAGTTTCTGATGCAAAATGAGCAACAGAACCTGCTTTAGATGCTGGTACGTTAGTGGCATCACCAATTACAAATACATTTTCATGTTCTAAAGATTGAAGCGTATTATGGTGTGTTGGTACAAAATTTAAATCGTCTCCCATACCAGAACGTTCAATTACTTCATCTCCCATATTTGTTGGTACAGTAACTAATAAATCAAAGTCAACAGCTTTGTCTCCGTAATCAATAATTTGGTTTTTATCATTATCAACTTTTTCAATATTAAAATCAGTGATAACTTTAATGTTTTTTTCTTTCATTAAATGACCTAGTGCAGCGGTAGCTTTTGGTTTTGTGAATGCTCCTCCAAGTGGGGTAACATAGGTTAAGTCAACTTTATCTCTCATTCCTTTTTTAGTAAAATAAGAATCCGCTAAAAAAACAAACTCTAAGGGAGCTACGGGACATTTAATTGGCATTTCTGTAAAATGCACAATCATTTTACCACCTTTCCAATCTCTTAATTTATTTCTTAAAGCCAAAGCCCCTTTATATGTGTAAAAATCAAATACATTTTTATGCCAATTTTTACCTTTCATTCCTTCCGTTTCCTGAGGAGCAATTTTACAACCTGTAGCTACAATTAAAATATCATATTGCAAGGTTTCATCTTCTAGCTCTACTTTGTTTTCATTTGGAAAAATTTGTTCAATTTTTTTCTGAATATAATGTACCCCTTTAGGAATGAATTTTTTACCAACCTTTTTTACTTGCTCTTCATTATAAATATCAAATGGTAGAAATAAAAAACCTGGTTGATAATAATGTGTTTTGTATTGGTCAATAATAGTAATCTTCCAAGTATCTTTTTTAAGTTTAGATACTAAATGATTTGCCATCATTGTTCCAGCTGTTCCAGCTCCTAAAATGACTAAGTTTTTCATAATTATAATATTTATGATGCAAATTTAGCCTAGAATACAATTCTTAATTATGATAAATATCATGAAAATTATATATGTAACTTATGTTACACAAGGCTTCTGCTTATCTTATACACTACATTTTATATTGATATTTGTTTTTAATGTTTTATTTTTGGGCTTATTCAGATTTTATCAAAATGAAAAATAGTTTAGTTTTTATATTTACTTTATTTACATCTATAATGACATCCCAAGAAAGCTTACCCTATTATGAAATTTCCGAAGTTCCAAAAGAGTTTACACCAGGAACAACAGCAAGTAGAATGATAGATGGTTTAGGTTTCAGATATTATTGGGCAACAGAGGGTTTAACAGAAAAAGATTTGTCTTTTAAGCCAAATGATGAAGCAAGAACTACAGAAGAAACTATAGATCATATTTTAGGCTTATCACAAGTAATCTTAAATGCTACATTAAAAAAAGTAAATGGTGATAAACAGCCAAAAATGACTTTTGCAGAAAAAAGAAAAAAAACATTAGAGAATTTACAACAAGCAAGTAAGATTTTAAAAGAAAGTAAAGATATTTCTCAGTATAAAATGGTTTTTGGGGATACTGAGCTTCCTTTTTGGAATGTAATAAATGGTCCTATTGCAGATGCAATTTGGCATGTTGGTCAAGTAGTTTCCTTTAGACGTTCTTCTGGAAATCCATTTCCAAAAGGAGTAAGTGTATTAAAAGGTACAAAAACTAAATAAGTAAACATATATTTTAAGAGTTAATGACAATCCATCAAAAAATACAAGCGCTTCGAGAAGAATTGCGTCAGCATAATCATAATTACTATGTGTTAGATAATGCAACAATTTCTGATTTTGACTTTGATATAATACTAAAAGAATTAGAAAAATTAGAGGAAGAAAATCCTGAATTTTTCGATTCAAATTCGCCAACTCAAAGAGTAGGAGGAGAAATTACCAAGAATTTTAAAACGGTTACTCATAAAAATAGAATGTATTCTTTAAGTAATTCATATTCTAAAGAAGATTTGTTAGATTGGGAAAAACGTATTCAAAAAATGTTAGGAACAGAAGATGTAGCATATACTTGCGAACTAAAATTTGATGGAGCTTCTATAAATCTTACGTATGAAAATAATCAATTTGTAAAAGCAGTAACTAGAGGAGATGGTTTTCAAGGCGATGATGTAACTGCAAACATTAAAACAATTCGTTCAATACCTTTAACGCTTAGTGGAGAATTCATTGCCGATTTTGAAATTCGTGGAGAAATTATTTTGCCTCTAGAAGGGTTTAATAAAATGAACGAAGAACGTATTGATATTGGTGAAGAACCTTATAAAAACCCAAGAAATACAGCCAGTGGAAGTTTAAAGTTACAAGACAGTTCAGAAGTTGCAAAACGTCCTTTAGATTGTTTATTATATCACTTGGTTACAGATAGTAGAAAATATAAAACACATTTTGAGAGTTTAGAAAATGCTAGAAAAGTTGGATTTAAAGTGCCAGAAACGCTTCAAATTACAAAAACAATTGATGATGTTTTTGAGTTTATAACTTCTTGGGATAAAAAACGTCATCATTTACCTTATGAAACAGATGGTGTTGTAGTAAAAGTGAATAATTTGCAACAACAAGAAGAGCTGGGGTATACAGCTAAATCTCCTCGTTGGGCAATTGCATATAAATTTAAAGCTGAGCAAGTTTCAACAATTTTACATGAAATTACATATCAAGTTGGTAGAACTGGCGCAATTACTCCAGTTGCAAATCTAGAACCCGTTCAATTAGCAGGAACTATTGTAAAACGAGCTTCTTTGCATAATGCAGATCAAATAGAAAAATTAGATATTAGAGTAAGAGATACCGTTTTTGTTGAAAAAGGAGGAGAGATTATTCCAAAAATTATTGCAGTAGATTTTACAAAACGTCCAGTAGGTTCAGAACCAACAAAATATGCAACGCATTGCCCAGAATGTAATTCAGAACTGATACGAACAGAAGGAGATGCAAAACATTACTGTCCAAATGAGTTTGGATGCGCGCCACAAATTACAGGTAGAATTCAACATTTCATCAGTAGAAAAGCAATGGACATTGATGGTTTGGGTGGTGAAACTGTAGATTTACTTCGTAAAGAAGGTTTAATAGAAAATTATGCAGATTTATATGATTTAAAAGTTGATCAAGTAATTCCGTTAGAAAGAATGGCTGAAAAATCAGCAGAAAATATGATTATTGGAATTGAAAAATCAAAAGAAATTCCGTTTGAAAAAGTCTTATTTGCATTAGGAATTCGTTTTGTTGGAGAAACTGTAGCTAAAAAATTAGCAAAACACTTTAAATCAATAGATAGTTTAATGACTGCAACTTTTGATGAATTAATAAATGTTGATGAAATTGGAGAAAGAATAGCACAAAGTATCATTGATTTCTCACATAACTTAGGAAACATACAGTTAATAACCCGATTAAAATCTTACGGAGTTCAATTAGAAGTTTCTGCAGAAAGTTTAGAAAATCAAACGAACAAATTAGAAGGACAAATATTTGTGGTTTCAGGTGTTTTTCATCAAATGAGTAGAAATGAACTCAAAAAAGCAATAGAAGATAATGGGGGGAAAGTAAGTTCATCCATTTCTAAAAAGACAAATTTTATTGTTGCAGGAGATAATATGGGACCAAGTAAGTTGTCAAAAGCAGAAGATTTAGGGATTTCAATTATTTCTGAGCAAGATTTTATAGATAAGATTTCAAATTAATAAAAGTTTGGTCTCTTTTTTGCAGCTCAAAAAAATGATGTAGTCTGTATTTCTATGTGGTAAAATATTAAATAACTTGAAAAAATTACTTTACATATATATAATAGTAAGCTCTTTTGCTCTTTTTTCGCAAAAAAGAGAAGTAGATTCTTTGCCAAAATCTATAGAAGAATACGTTTTTGTTAAACCAGGAGATACATTACTAGTAGAATTAAATGAGTTTTCTATTTTACCAAAACATAAATTTAAATCTCAGATAGACATTCGTTATTATTATTGGTTTCGTAGAAAAGTATATAAGGTTTATCCATTTGCAAAATTAGCATCACAAAGATTAGATTCTTTAAATGCTAGGCTAGATAGAATAAAGTCTAAACGTAAACGAAAAAAATATACACGTCAAATTCAGAAGTATATAGAAGTAGAGTTTACAGGTCAAATTAAAAAGCTGACAAACACAGAAGGAAGAATTTTAATTAAGTTAATTCACCGTCAAACGGGCAAAACGGCTTTTAATAATATACGGGGCTTACGAAGTGGCTGGAAAGCGTTTTGGTACAATACGACTGCGAATGTTTTTAAACTTTCATTAAAGGAGGAGTATCATCCGGATTCAAATAACGAAGATTTTTTAATTGAGGATGTTTTGCAACGTGCTTTTCAGTTAGATAAGTTGGTCTTTCAGAAATCCAAGTTGCCTGAAGACTTTAAGAAGCTCATTTCAGGTCAGCGCGTTTATATCGATGTGGAAGAGTATAAGAAGATGTTCGCAAAGATTAAAAAGAAGCAATCCCGTAAAAAGAAGAAACAATAGTATTCTTTTTTTTCTTTTGATCAGGTAATAAATATAAGGATAGAAAAAAATGCAACTTTTTTCATTGATTTTGTGGTTTATTTCATCTAACCGGTAAAGAATATGAATGTTTATTCGAGCAATTTCACTCCTTAACACGGATTTTAATATTAGAAGAGTTACTATTTTGTCATTTTCTATAGCTGCTTTTAAAGAGCATTAGTCTCTTATTTGGGTTATGTTCAAACTATAAACAAAAACGGCATTTTTATTTATAGTTATAACGGACGTATTTAGAGTGTGTTAAAAGAGGTGTTAAAAGTATTTCAGAAATAAGTTTAGAAAAGAGTTGTGGGATTAAAAAGGTGGAGTATATTTGCACCCGCTAACAGGATATGTAGTTAGTAAAGTTCATTGAGGTGTTGGTTTTTTTAGTGTTATCAATTCGTAAAGAGAGGCTTATTATTTAGAGAAAGTTATTTAATTTTTCTTCAAAAATAACTTCATTTTTATTAGGTTGATGAATTAAACAAGTGGTATCTTTGCAGTCCGAAAATTCGGCAAGAAAAGTTCATTGTTTGGTAGGTTTAAAATAAATAAAAAAAATAATTTCTTTTTTTATTGTGAGATTAGAAATAGTTTATATATTTGCAGCCGCTAAGAAATACAGCAAAAAAGTTCAGAGAGATTTTGGAATGATTCATAACAAATTAAAGCGATTTAATTTTAAGGAGTCAGATAGTTCAATTCTATCATTTCTACAAGTTAAGATTTACAACGATTGTTTTAAAAGCATTAGTTTATTATCTTAAAAGTTCATTGAAAATATTGAAATTGACAGCGTAAACAAAGAGTAGAATAACCATAACTTTTAATTAAGTTAAATTCTTTTGAAACTTATTCATTCATATTATAAAAATATACAATGAAGAGTTTGATCCTGGCTCAGGATGAACGCTAGCGGCAGGCTTAACACATGCAAGTCGAGGGGTAACAGGGAGCTTGCTCCGCTGACGACCGGCGCACGGGTGCGTAACGCGTATAGAACCTACCTTTTACAGAGGGATAGCCTTTAGAAATGAAGATTAATACCTTATAGTATTGAGACTTGGCATCAAGTTTTAATTAAAGATTTATCGGTAAAAGATGGCTATGCGTCCTATTAGCTGGATGGTAAGGTAACGGCTTACCATGGCAACGATAGGTAGGGGTCCTGAGAGGGAGATCCCCCACACTGGTACTGAGACACGGACCAGACTCCTACGGGAGGCAGCAGTGAGGAATATTGGGCAATGGAGGCAACTCTGACCCAGCCATGCCGCGTGCAGGAAGACGGCCCTATGGGTTGTAAACTGCTTTTATACAGGAAGAAACACTGGTATGTATACCAGCTTGACGGTACTGTAAGAATAAGGACCGGCTAACTCCGTGCCAGCAGCCGCGGTAATACGGAGGGTCCGAGCGTTATCCGGAATCATTGGGTTTAAAGGGTCCGCAGGCGGTCAATTAAGTCAGAGGTGAAATCCCATAGCTCAACTATGGAACTGCCTTTGATACTGGTTGACTTGAGTCATATGGAAGTAGATAGAATGTGTAGTGTAGCGGTGAAATGCATAGATATTACACAGAATACCGATTGCGAAGGCAGTCTACTACGTATGTACTGACGCTCATGGACGAAAGCGTGGGGAGCGAACAGGATTAGATACCCTGGTAGTCCACGCCGTAAACGATGGATACTAGTTGTTGGGCATTAGCTCAGTGACTAAGCGAAAGTGATAAGTATCCCACCTGGGGAGTACGGTCGCAAGACTGAAACTCAAAGGAATTGACGGGGGCCCGCACAAGCGGTGGAGCATGTGGTTTAATTCGATGATACGCGAGGAACCTTACCAGGGCTTAAATGTAGTCTGACAGCTTTAGAGATAGAGTTTTCTTCGGACAGATTACAAGGTGCTGCATGGTTGTCGTCAGCTCGTGCCGTGAGGTGTCAGGTTAAGTCCTATAACGAGCGCAACCCCTGTCGTTAGTTGCCAGCATGTAAAGATGGGGACTCTAACGAGACTGCCTACGCAAGTAGAGAGGAAGGTGGGGATGACGTCAAATCATCACGGCCCTTACGTCCTGGGCCACACACGTGCTACAATGGTATGGACAATGAGCAGCCATCTGGCAACAGAGAGCAAATCTATAAACCATATCACAGTTCGGATCGGAGTCTGCAACTCGACTCCGTGAAGCTGGAATCGCTAGTAATCGGATATCAGCCATGATCCGGTGAATACGTTCCCGGGCCTTGTACACACCGCCCGTCAAGCCATGGAAGCTGGGAGTGCCTGAAGTCGGTCACCGCAAGGAGCCGCCTAGGGTAAAACTGGTAACTAGGGCTAAGTCGTAACAAGGTAGCCGTACCGGAAGGTGCGGCTGGAACACCTCCTTTCTAGAGAAAGATGGTGAGTTACAAAAGGAAGTTTTACTCTTTGCTGTTAATTTTAAAAAACAAGTATTAAGCTATTATAGTCTCGTAGCTCAGCTGGTTAGAGCGCTACACTGATAATGTAGAGGTCGGCAGTTCGAGTCTGCCCGGGACTACAAATAACTTAATATTAAGGAAATTCTAGAAGTTGAGGAATTTAGTTGTAAGTGTTTAGTGTTTAATTTTGAATTAAATTATACACCCACTAATAACTAACAACTAATCACTCATAACTAAAAATGGGGGATTAGCTCAGTTGGCTAGAGCGCTTGCCTTGCACGCAAGAGGTCATCGGTTCGACTCCGATATTCTCCACAATTCAATTATGAATTGAGAATTACAAATTATGAATTATTTAATTCATAATTAATAATTAGTCATTCGTAATTAATAAAGTTCATTGACATATTGGTAAAATGATATCGTAAGAATCAAATAGATAGAGAACATTTAGAATAGCAATATTCTAGGTAAATTTATATAAAAATATAAAGAGCTCGTTGTAGTAGAAATACTACAGCAAAAAGTACAATAAGTTAAGTAAGGGCGTATGGCGGATGCCTAGGCTCTCAGAGACGACGAAGGACGTGATAAGCTGCGAAAAGCTACGGTGAGGGGCACATACCTTTTGACCCGTAGATATCCGAATGGGGCAACCCGGCATGTTGAAGACATGTCACCTAGCAATAGGGGTAAACCCGGTGAACTGAAACATCTAAGTAACCGGAGGAAGAGAAAACAATAGTGATTCCGTTAGTAGTGGCGAGCGAACGCGGATTAGCCCAAACCAATATTGTTACGGCAATATTGGGGTTGTAGGACCACGATATTCGATGCTGCGTAAATTAGAACTGTTTGGAAAGACAGACCAAAGAGGGTGATAGTCCCGTAAAAGTAAGCAAAGTTATTGATAGTGGTATCCTGAGTAGTGCGGGACACGAGTAATCCTGTATGAATCCACCGGGACCATCCGGTAAGGCTAAATACTCCTGAGAGACCGATAGTGAACTAGTACCGTGAGGGAAAGGTGAAAAGAACCCTAAGTAAGGGAGTGAAAGAGATCCTGAAACCGTACGCCTACAAGCGGTCGGAGCAACTACGTGTTGTGACGGCGTGCCTTTTGCATAATGAGCCTACGAGTTACTGTTTCTAGCAAGGTTAATTGATTAAGTCAAGGAGCCGTAGCGAAAGCGAGTCTGAATAGGGCGCTTTAGTTAGTAGTAGTAGACGCGAAACCGAGTGATCTACCCATGGGCAGGTTGAAGCTGTAGTAACATACAGTGGAGGACCGAACCAGTTGACGTTGAAAAGTCTTTGGATGACCTGTGGGTAGGGGTGAAAGGCCAATCAAACTCGGAAATAGCTCGTACTCCCCGAAATGCATTTAGGTGCAGCGTTGAGCGAAAGTTTTATAGAGGTAGAGCTACTGATTGGATGCGGGGGCTTCACCGCCTACCAATTCCTGACAAACTCCGAATGCTATAAAATGTTACTCAGCAGTGAGGGCATGGGTGCTAAGGTCCATGTCCGAGAGGGAAAGAACCCAGACCATCAGCTAAGGTCCCCAAATATATGTTAAGTTGAACTAACGAAGTGAAATTGCTTAGACAGCTAGGATGTTGGCTTGGAAGCAGCCATTCATTTAAAGAGTGCGTAACAGCTCACTAGTCGAGCGATTTTGCATGGATAATAATCGGGCATAAACATATTACCGAAGCTATGGATTTACGTTGAAAGACACGTAAGTGGTAGGGGAGCATTGTAACCTGCGTAGAAGGTGTGCTGTAAGGCATGCTGGAGTGGTTACAAAAGAAAATGTAGGCATAAGTAACGATAATGCGGGCGAGAAACCCGCACACCGAAAGACTAAGGTTTCCTCAGCGATGCTAATCAGCTGAGGGTTAGTCGGGTCCTAAGGCGAATCCGAAGGGAGTAGTCGATGGATAACAGGTTAATATTCCTGTACTTCTTATAATTGCGATGGGGTGACGGAGTAATGAAAGCACCGCGAACTGACGGAATAGTTCGTTGAAACATGTAGGTATTGGAACTGTAGGTAAATCCGCAGATCTAGCTGAAGTGTGATAGTACCAAGAGTCTTCGGATAATTGGATAGTGTGCCTAAGGGCTTCCAAGAAAAACCTCTAAGCTTCAGATTATAAGAACCCGTACCGTAAACCGACACAGGTAGTTGGGATGAGAATTCTAAGGTGCTCGAGAGATTCATGGCTAAGGAACTAGGCAAAATAGACCCGTAACTTCGGGAGAAGGGTCGCCCTGCTTTACAGCAGGGCCGCAGTGAAAAGGTCCAGGCGACTGTTTATCAAAAACACAGGGCTTTGCTAAATTGAAAGATGATGTATAAGGCCTGACACCTGCCCGGTGCTGGAAGGTTAAGTGGAGTTGTTAGCTTCGGCGAAGCAGTGAAATGAAGCCCCAGTAAACGGCGGCCGTAACTATAACGGTCCTAAGGTAGCGAAATTCCTTGTCGGGTAAGTTCCGACCTGCACGAATGGTGCAACGATCTGGACACTGTCTCAGCCATGAGCTCGGTGAAATTGTAGTATCGGTGAAGATGCCGATTACCCGCAGCGGGACGAAAAGACCCCGTGAACCTTTACTATAGCTTAGTATTGGCTTTGGATAAGTAATGTGTAGGATAGGTGGGAGACATCGAAGCAGCGTCGCTAGGCGTTGTGGAGTCACCCTTGAAATACCACCCTTTGCTTATCTAGAGTCTAACTCAGAGATGAGGACAGTGCTTGGTGGGTAGTTTGACTGGGGTGGTCGCCTCCAAAAGAGTAACGGAGGCTTCTAAAGGTACCCTCAGCACGCTTGGTAACCGTGCGTAGAGTGCAATGGCATAAGGGTGCTTGACTGAGAGACATACAGGTCGATCAGGTTGGAAACAAGAGCATAGTGATCCGGTGGTTCCGCATGGAAGGGCCATCGCTCAAAGGATAAAAGGTACTCCGGGGATAACAGGCTGATCTCCCCCAAGAGCTCATATCGACGGGGGGGTTTGGCACCTCGATGTCGGCTCGTCACATCCTGGGGCTGGAGAAGGTCCCAAGGGTTGGGCTGTTCGCCCATTAAAGTGGCACGCGAGCTGGGTTCAGAACGTCGTGAGACAGTTCGGTCTCTATCTGCTGTGGGCGTTAGAAATTTGAGTGGATCTGACTCTAGTACGAGAGGACCGAGTTGGACTGACCTCTAGTGTATCTGTTGTCACGCCAGTGGCATGGCAGAGTAGCTACGTCGGGAAGGGATAAGCGCTGAAAGCATATAAGCGCGAAACCCACCACAAGATGAGATTTCTTTAAAGGGTCGTGGGAGATTACCACGTTGATAGGCTATAGGTGTAAAGGCAGTAATGTCATAGCCAAGTAGTACTAATAACCCATAGACTTATGTACGCTTCTCACCGTCGAAAGGCGGTGAGAGACACTCTTTTTTTTGTTTGAAACTTACAATATTATTTTACCATATGTCAACTTATACAGTTAAAGTAATTTAACTGATAATCTTAGGGTGGTTATAGCATTGGGGCTCACCTCTTCCCATCTCGAACAGAGAAGTTAAGCCCAATAGCGCCGATGGTACTGCATTTATGTGGGAGAGTAGGTCGCCGCCTTTCTTATTCTTCTAACGAAGAATCTTTAAAACCTCAATTCTTATGAATTGAGGTTTTTTTATGCCCAAA